>CACEJY010000044.1 GCA_902559985.1 uncultured SAR116 cluster alpha proteobacterium
CAGACACAAAATAAGACAAAAGGCAATAACGCCTGAGCCAAATTAGGATGAGAATATTATTAACGCAAGGGCAGCAACTCCTCTTCGTTAAAAATCTCCTCCAACAAACCATTATCGACCAGATCAAGTTGGTTTGGTGACCATTTTGGAGATCTGTCCTTATCAACCAAAAGCGCGCGCACCCCTTCAACAAAATCAGGCCGCCAAATCATCCTTAAAGCTAGGTGATAATCGAGCGATAGTGCAGAATAAGCGGCCGTAAAGCTGTCAGCAACTTGCAACAGCCGCCAGAATAACTTTACTGAGAACGGGCATACCTCAGCAAAAGCGGTTACGGTTTTTTTTAAAAAAGCATCATTTGGTTTCAAGTGTAACAAATCTTGGGCGCGCTTCTGCATATCTTCCGGCGCTCCTTCACCGCCAAAAATGTAGTTAATTGACGTCATATGCTGGTTCAGGCCCGGCAACCCTGGATCAGTCTGATAGGACGCTATTATCTTATCAATCTCATCCGTCTCACACCGCATAAGCGATTGTTTCAAAGCCGCGATATCCTGTGATTTTACAATCGCACTGGCAAGGCCAAGCATGATACAATTCGCCCCATCAATTATAAAACCTGTCATCCCAAGTAAACGAGCAACAGGGACGGGGCAACGTCCCAAAAACAGGCTTGCCCCCACATCTGGAAACAGCCCAATTCTACACTCAGGCATAGCAAATTTGGTTGTGTCGGTCATTATAATATGACTAGAATGCTGGGCTAAACCCGCCCCGCCGCCCATGACCAATCCGTCACAGAGCACGATAACCGGTTTGCCAAATTCAGCGATGGCAAGATCGGCCAAATATTCGCCTTTAAAAAACTGTTCTGCCGCATGGCTATCTCCGACGAGAATGGAGTCGCGCACTTGCCGGACATCACCGCCTGCACAAAAAGCGCGAGAAATACTGCTCGAAAGAACTACGTGACCAACTGCTGGATCATTTTTCCAGCGCGTAAAGATTTCGTGCAGCGACCAGACCATTTCGGCATTCAACGCGTTTAGCGCGTGTGGACGATCCAGAGTTACAACACCAGAAACCCCGACCACGTCATGGTGCACATGGCTGGACACATTATTGTGTTTAATGTCGTAGGAAGTAATGTGATTGTTATCCTGCGGCATTGCGGAAAGCTTTTCAGACGGTTATAAGTGCGTTGTTATTTCTTGAATTGATGGATTAAACAGCCCATGAGCCGAGGTCAATACCCTTCCACGCGGATGCGGCGAAACCGAATGACAGCATTTTCACGCCGTCTTGTTGCCGAAACACGCCTTGATACTGCCGATTTGATCTGGCCTTTATTTGTAGTTGAAGGAAATAATATTACTCAGCCTGTTGACTCCATGCCTGGCGTATCACGCTATTCTATTGACCGGTTATTGGATCAGGCGGGCATGGCCGTTAAGTTGACAATCCCGGCCATCGCGGTCTTTCCCTCAATCGATGCCACGCTGAAAGATGATCAGGGCAGCCTTGCCTGCGATGGTGATAATCTTGTTTGCCGCGCGGTCCGGGCCGTTAAAGCTGCTTATCCTGACCTTGGTATTGTGTGCGATGTAGCGCTTGACCCCTTCACCACGCACGGACACGACGGCTTATTCCACGATGACAAAGTACTGAATGACGAAACTATTGCAATTTTGTGTCAACAAGCCGTTCATCAAGCCAATGCCGGCTGTGACATCATAGCCCCCTCAGACATGATGGATGGGCGGGTTGGTGCCATCAGAGCTGCTCTTGATTCTGCTGGGCACCAAAATGTGCAAATCATGGCGTATGCGGCCAAATATTTGTCAGCCCTTTACGGACCGTTCCGTGATGCTGTCCGGGTTGAGGCACTGCTTGGTAAGGATGAAAAAGCGACTTATCAGATGGACCCCGCGAATGGAGATGAGGCGATGCATGAGATCGCTCTTGATATTGCTGAAGGGGCTGACATGATTATCATAAAGCCAGGAATGCCGTATTTGGATATTTTAGCAAGAGCTAAGGTTGAATTTGGTGTACCATGTCTTGCTTATCAGGTCTCTGGCGAATATTCGATGCTATGTGCGTCCTTCGAGAATGGTTGGCTGAACCGTGAACGCACAATCCATGAAGTGATGATCTGTTTCAAACGTGCCGGTGCTGATGCCATTCTTACCTACTTTGCGCCTGAAATTGCGGCGACGATCTGCCAATCGCAATAGGTTGTCAAATTAAAAGGGACAAGTATCAACAGCTCTTATGTTTGCTCAACAATTGCTTACAATTAGTCCAGTGGACAGCCAAACTACTCGATAAAAGAAGGACACTATGACAGTCACTGCTAACCAAATACGTATGACGGCCGCTCGCCTAGATAAGAAAATCATTCGCACTCCAATGCTCGAAGCGCCATCACTCTCACGTCATCTTGGTTGTGAACTATTCCTAAAAATGGAATGTTTACAGCACACCTCATCCTTTAAAGCGCGCGGGGCACTAAATGCAATGCTTAGCCTCAACGATAAACAGCGCAAGAACGGCGTTATTACAATGTCAGCGGGAAATCATGCACAGGCTCTAGCCTATCATGCAGAACGTATGGGCGTTCCAGCGACAATTGTTATGCCAGCGCAAACACCATTTGCCAAAGTCGCCCGCACACGTGCTTTTGGAGCGAATGTTGTTTTAGAAGGCAGGAATCTGAACGAATGTGAGGGTACGGTCAACCACTTGATCGACGATCATGAACTAACACTGATCCACCCTTATGACAATGAATTGGTGATGATGGGGCAAGGCACGGCGGGCCTTGAAATGCTCAATGACGCGCCAGACATCGACATCTTAGTCGTTCCCATTGGCGGTGGTGGATTGATTGGTGGTATCGCAACAATCATTCGTGATATGCGCCCAAATATCAAAATTTATGGCGTACAAACAGAGCTTTACCCAACGATGAAACTTGCCGTTGCCGGCAAACCCATTTTCTGCGGTGGTGAAACGCTGGCAGAAGGAATTGCCGTTAAAAAACCAGGCGGTGTTACTTTACCTGTAGTGCAATCGCTTGTTGATGATATATTGTTAGTGAATGAACGCCAATTGGAATGGTCTGTCGGCGCACTAATTGAACAACAGCGGATTGTTGCTGAAGGCGCCGGCGCTGCTGGTATCGCCGCTATTCTCGCCAATCCGTCGCTGTTTGCTGGCAAAAGTGTAGGAACCGTAATTTGTGGCGGTAATATTGACCCGCGTCTTTTAGCCTCTATTTTGAACAGGAATATGGCCGTTGATGGCCGTATTGCCCGTTTACGGATTGATATTTCTGACGAACCAGGCATGTTAGCGGCGATTACCGCATCGATTGGGAAATGTGGCGGCAATATCGTAGAAATATATCACCAGCGTTTATTTTATGATGTTCCAGCCAAACTGGCAAAGATTGACGCTGTTATTGAAACGCGTGGCCCCGATCATGTTGACGAGATTATTGCATCGCTTCAAGCGGCTAAGTTCCAAGTCAGACAGATGGAAGATAGCGCCTGCTAAATGCAGCACATGAAACCTAACCTACTAGTGTATGTTATACCTTGATTTAATTAGTTGCTTTTAGGCACTCTACAAGTATGGATCAGAATAAACGACTTCATCGTAAAGTACCACTAGCCATGAGGCTTAGCATGGAAAGCAGTTGCCCCTATATCAAAGGGCAAACCGAACAGCGTATTGCAGTGGATATTTCAAACGATCCGCAATGCCATGACGGCCTTGCCGCTGCCGGGTTTCGCCGAGTTGAAAACTGGGTCTACCGGCCCGCATGCCCTCAATGTAATGCCTGTTTACCATGGCGCGTCGATGCACAGCGCTTTAAGCCAAGTCGAAACATGTCGCGGATTATGAAAAAAAACAGAGATCTAACGAGGCATATTGCCAGCCCCACTCCAACCGATGATCATTATAGACTGTTCAAAACCTACGTAACCAGTCGCCATGATGACGGGCAAATGGCCCAAATGAACCAATACGATTTCACAAGCATGATCAGCAATAGTCCAATTGAGACTGTGCTGATCAGCTATAACGATGCCGAAAACAACCTCGTCGGTGCAATTCTAAGCGACCTTCAATCTGACGGTCTAAGTGCCGTTTACAGTTTTTTTGAACCAGCTTTAAAGACGCGGTCGCTCGGTACTTTCATGGTTCTCGACCTAATGGGCATAGCCAAAAAATCGGGTTTGAATTGGCTCTATCTTGGCTATTTTGTTGAGGGTAGCCAAAAAATGGAATACAAGGCCCGGTTTGGACCAGCCGAAGTTTTCAAGGACGGGCAATGGCAAGTGGTAAGCAACTTTAGCGCTGAAATCGCCGCACCACGCTTTAAAATTAACAGGAGATCCTCTTGACTGACTCTTTTGAACAATTGCGCCAAATCAATCAGCCTGATGTGCGATCAAAAATACGGGCGGGATCATATAGCGGCCATACATCAGGGCTTGCAGATGGGTTTTTGCAAGCTAATCTGGTGATCCTAGACCAATCGTACGCATGTGATTTCATGAGATTTTGTCAACGAAACCCCAAAGCATGTCCGCTGGTAGGCGTAACTGACACAGGATCACCGTATATGCACACTCTTGGAACTGATATTGATATCCGAACCGATGTGCCATCGTATTATGTTTATCGGCGCGGCTTACTAGATGAAACGGTCACCGATATTTCTCCCCTATGGAATGATCAGATGGTTGGCTTTGCCCTTGGCTGTTCTTTTACCTTTGAGCATGCGCTAATCCGAGCTGGCATCCCAGTCTGGCATATTGATAATGACCGCACGGTACCGATGTTCAAAACAAACATCGATACAATTGAAGCGGGACCATTTGCTGGACCGATGGTGGTAAGCATGCGCGCCATTCCAAGTAAAAAACTGGAGATGGTTTTTTCCATTTCAGCAAATTTTCCAATGGCACATGGTGTACCCATACATTGGGGCGACCCCTCCGTAATAGGCATTGCCGATCTGAACGAACCCGATTGGGGCGATCCATCGCCCGTCGGTGATAACGAAATTGCAGTATTCTGGGCGTGTGGTGTAACCCCTCAAGCTGCCATACTTCAAGCAAAACCGCCTATTTCAATTACCCATAAGCCCGGCCAAATGCTGATAACCGATGTTGCCGAAGATGCCGAAGTACCCATCACATCACCAGCAAATTAGCCGGCAAAAATCAGGTGAATTTTGCCGGACGCGGGAACCCGTTTGGTGGTGGTTTTCCCGATCCTCCACGTCTAGCGAGCCACGCAGATACATTTGATTCAGTTCTAACGCGCCCACCGCCTGCCTGCCAGCTCAATCCCTTGTCCTTATCGAACACTGTCACATCAGCAAGCCCACCATCTTTGAAACGCTGCAGGAAGACTCCCTTGCCACGTCCCATTTCCGGCACTTCATCAAGTTTGAAGACTATCAGCTTTCGGTTTACTCCAACCGAAGCAACCATATCACCATTGACGACACAACAAGCCACTGCTCGAGCGGTGCCGGATAGATTCAATACTTGCTTTCCAATGCGTGTTTGCGCCAAAGCGCCCTGCATGTCCACAACAAGGCCATGGCCGGTGCTTGCCGCAACCAGTAATTTTCCCTTATTAGCTCGCACTAGTTTTACGATCGAACTATCTGAGGGTAAATCGACCATTAGGCTGACCGGTTCACCAAAACCGCGACCCCGCGGCAATTTGTCGCCAGACAGAGTGTAGAAACGTCCATTATCAGCAAAAAGTAGGATTTTATCAGTTGTTTCGGCATGAAGCACATGACCGGCGGAGTCACCTTCCTTGAATTTAAATTCACTGGCCAAATCCTGATGGCCTCGCATCGCACGTATCCAGCCATTTGCTGAGCAGATAACGGTAATCGGTTCGCGCTCAACCAAAATTTCATTAGGATCAAAATTAATAGAGGGCGCCTCAGAAACCTCAGTCCTGCGCTCATCTACTTTAGTAAATACATTTTTCATTTCTTTTATTTGATTTGAAATAATTAACCATTGATTGGCCTCATCAAGAAGCAAACTATTCAAATCATCCTGTTCTGCAACCAGCTTGTCACGTTCGTGTCGAAGGGCCATTTCTTCCAACCGCCGCAACGAGCGAAGCCGCATATCCAGCACAGCATTGGCCTGGTTTTCAGTTAGCCCAAACCGCGTCATTAGTTCATCACGCGGATGATCGGCTTCACGAATAATGGCAATCACCTCGTCAATGTTCAAAAATACGATAAGATAGCCTTCCAACACTTCAAGACGGACCTTGATGCGGGCAAGCCGGTACTTGGAGCGACGCCGTAACACGACACAGCGGTGTCCCAACCAGGCTTTCAGTGCCATACGCAAATCCATCACTACTGGACGACCATCAGCATCAAGAACATTTAGGTTCAAAGGCACTCGAACTTCTAGATCAGACAGTTTAAAAAGGCTTTCCATAACCACTTCGGCTTCAAGACGTCTTGATTTTGGTTCCAGAACAATCCGGATATCCTCAGCAGACTCATCACGGATATCAGCCAAAACTGGTAAACGTTTTGCCTGCAGCATTTCGGCAAGCCGTTCGATCAATCGTGATTTTTGAACCTGATAGGGGATTTCGGTAACAACAATCTGCCACGCCCCACCCTTTTCGGTTTCAACTGCCCATTTTGCCCGCACACGAAATCCACCACGGCCTGTTGAATAAGCTTCTTTGATCGACTCAACCGGCTCAATCAGAAGGCCGCCGGTAGGAAAATCAGGCCCTTTCACATAAGTTAGCAATGTGTCAATTGATGCATTGGGATGTTTGATTAAATGCAGAGACGCATCGGCAAGCTCGTTAATGTTATGCGGGGGCACCGATGTTGCCATACCAACGGCGATGCCCTGCGCCCCATTGGCAAGCAGATTAGGAATACCCGCTGGCAGTAATACAGGCTCTTCTGCCTCGCCGTCGTAGGTTGGCCGGAAATCAACGGCATCTTCGTCAATCCCATCAAGCAAAAGCCTCGCAACTTCGGTCATTCGGGCCTCAGTATATCGCATAGCTGCTGCATTATCACCATCGATATTGCCAAAATTACCCTGCCCTTCAACAAGGCAATACCGCATAGCAAATCCTTGTGCAAGCCTAACCATCGCATCATAAATTGCGGCGTCACCATGCGGATGGAATTTACCCATCACGTCGCCAACAACACGCGCTGATTTTTTAAACCCTTGTCCGGGGGCAAGTTTTAGCTGACGCATGGCAAAGAGCAGCCGCCGATGAACCGGTTTCAATCCGTCCCTAACATCAGGAAGCGAGCGCGAAGTGATCGTCGATAGTGCATAGGCAAGATAACGTTCTGACAGCGCATCAGAAAAGGCTGTTGGTTCAATTCGTCCACCAGCGGGAATATCATTATCATTATGCATAAGAGCGCCTCATTCAATAGCTATCTGCCTTTATAGCGGGTATCAACCATGTCGGCTAGACGTTTACGCTGGGCCGGGATATCCAAATCATGAGCTGCAAACACACGCTTTGATAAAAAATAGCCTGTTAGATTCAGCCCAGCAATCCAATCATGTTTGGGGCAGCTAACACCGCCCAGAAACTTGGGTAATACAAGCATGCGATTGGCAAAAACACCGGCCTGATGAAGCGCCACCGCTCCACCTGATTTTGGACTTACGTAGGCAAGGTTAACCGTCTCACCGCTGGCCACACAACGCCTCAGGTCAAGACGATACCCGACTGCTGCCAAAAGTCCTAACTCCCAGCGTACATAGCCCTCGAGCCAACAGGTATTGTTGTCATCCAGAACAATAATATCAATCAATGCAACACTGCCGTTATAAAGGCCCGGCTGGGCTTCACGTTCCGGAAGGGCTTGATCAAGTAGCGCACACATCGATGCAACACCAGACAACCGCAATGGAGAGTCAAGCAGCATAGCGGGAACCGATTGAATAAGTTCAACCTGCATTTGCCCTAGTTGCTCACTAAGCCTTGCCCGCCAATTTACCCGCACGCGGTTTCCTGGCTGTATAATTCCCCGGATTTTTGAAGAGCTACCTCCGCGCACCAAACCGGCGTGACGGCCATGGTTAGCCGTTAAAACCGATAGAATGGCACTACTCTCCCCATGTGGGCGAACCGACAGTATAATTCCTTCAGCTCGCCAATCAGGCATTATAATCAAGATCCCAGGGGTTATAACGAGCCGAATCGTTCATCCAATCTTTCCGATATTTAACATGTGAAAATAGATGAACACGTCGATCAAGCGCTGATTCTAACTCTTTACGGGCTGCGGTCCCGATGCGGCGCATGGTTTGTCCACCCTTCCCAAGGATAATTCCTCGATGCCCATCACGAGCAACATAGACCGATAGATGCACTTCGACACTGCCATCATCGCGGTCTTCCCAACTCTCAGTTTCAACGGTCAGCTGGTACGGCAATTCTTGATGCAAATTCAAAAACAGCTTCTCGCGCATGGTTTCGGCCGCGAGAAGGCGAAGCGGCATGTCCGATAATTCATCTGGATCAAACAGAAACGGGCTTGTTGGCATTTTATCTGCTAGCCATTGTTTTAGGTCGCTTATCCCGTTTCCAGTTTCAGCAGACACCATAAAAATACGCTCAAATTCTTGAATTTTCGACATTTCTTCGGCACGTTCCAGCAAACGTTCCTGCGGTGCTAAATCAATTTTATTCAAAATCAGAGACGCACGCCGCCCAGATGCCCTCAATTTGGTGAGAATATTGTGAGTGTCATCATCAATGTTACGGCGGGCACAATCATGTAACAGCAACAATATATCACCGTCTTCAGCGCCTTGCCATGCGGCGCGCACCATTGCCCGATCAAGCCGCCGTTTTGGGGTAAAAATACCCGGTGTATCAACAAACACCAATTGTACCTTCCCATGCATGGCAATTCCACGAATGCGGCTCCGAGTGGTTTGCACTTTTGGTGTTACTATGGATATCTTTTGGCCCACCATTGCATTCATTAATGTTGATTTACCGGCATTCGGTGCCCCAATCAGCGCAACAAATCCAGCCTTCGTGTCGCCACACTGATAAAAGGCATCATTACTGTCTTCTGCCCTATTATGCTGGTCACTCATGACCTATAACGTCCTCTCTTGCAACAGTTTCAGCAATGTTGCCGCTGCATTCTGTTCGGCGATCTTGCGGCTGCCAGCTGTGGCACTAACCGCATCATAACCCTGAATTTTTACTTCGTAGGTCATTTGTGGCGCATGATCAGGACCATTTTTTGAGACCTGGCGATATATAGGTAACCCCAGCCCACGTTGCATGCTCCATTCTTGAAGACATGATTTTGGATCTTTTTCATGACGTGAAACCGAATGGCCATTCAATGGCCAGTGACGTTCCAGAAATGCCTTCGCCGCATCCAGCCCCGCATCGAGATATATTGCAGCCATTATACTTTCGACAACGTCCGCCATCACACCATCATTTCCTGCGATATCCAGCCCGGTCTGCGATTGAATGTAATCAGGAAGGTTCAAGGCACGGGCTACATCAGCCAATGTCGACATTCGGGCCTCGGCATGAAGACGAAGCGATAGTGCGCCTTCATCATCATTCGGGAATGCCGCGTAAAAATAATGTGCCAGTAGAAGCCCTAGAACGCGGTCCCCAAGAAATTCCAGTCGTTCATAGCTTGTTTTTGGGCCTGAGTGACTAGAATGGCACAATGCCTGATGCAAAATGCCACGATTAGCAAAGCTGTGGCCAATATTCTTCTCGAGCGTTTGAAGCGGATCCGCAGCCATTAAATGATGCTATCTCCAATACGACCATAACGAATTGCAAACGGCCATTTCCAAAATTGCCAAATACGAGCATTTCCGTTATGGCTAAAAAACAATCTGTCAGCACGACCAACTAGATTTTCATCAGGCACCATTCCCACCGCCGTTGTTCGGCTGTCACGAGAATTATCTCGGTTATCGCCCATCATGAAATAATGGCCTTCAGGAACCTGAAACACAGCGGTGTCATCGTAAGAATCGTCATCAGATCGTTCCTGAATTAAATACGTTGAGCCATTAGGTAGAGTTTCTTCATACACTCTAAAGTTAATTGTCAAAAAACCGTTGGTGGCTGTAGCCAGTCCCAGATATGTGCGTTTAACCGCAACATCATTAATATGTAAACGACCGCCTTTAACCTGGATCTGGTCGCCGGGTAGCCCAACGATGCGTTTAATAAAAGAGACTGAAGGATCAGTTGGCTGGCGGAACACAGCGACATCACCACGTTCTGGCAAATTAGAAAAAATACGTCCACCAAACGGAAAAATGCTTAGAGGGAATGAATAGCGCGAATATCCATATGAAGCTTTAGAGACAAATAGGTAGTCACCAACAAGTAAAGTTGGCACCATTGATCCTGAGGGAATATTAAAAGGTTCAAAGAGAAAGGACCGAAAACCAAGCGCAATCAACCCAGCAATCACAACGGTTTTCAAAAGTTCAAACTTGCCTTCTTTATTTTTCTTAATCATTAGATTTAACCCAGTCAGCCGGAACGGCGCTTATCACAACAAATGCCAACGCATAGGGTCGATCGTCACTTAAAGACACCGACACCTTGGCCTTATACCCATCTGGAGTTATTGTCTCAAGCGCAGTTTTACAACGGCCAGTTAAATTCACAAAAGGCGCTCCATTCAACCCGTTTAGTGTTTCAGCCTCACGCCAGCTGCAACCGGTAATCCCCGATGAGCTGAGTGCCTTGTAAACAGCTTCTTTGACCGCAAAACGTTTGGCTAAGAAATATACCTTATTTGCGGTTTCATTCGCTGCAACCAATTCCGCTTTTGTAAAAATACGTTTGGCAAATTTATCTTTATGCCGGTTCAAGACCGCTTCAATACGGCGCCCGTCAATAATATCCGTTCCAATCCCAATAATCATGCTAATACCCTAGCTTATTATGATAACGACTGGACTGCATTTTTTGACGCATTTCCGTGATTGCCGCTTCAAGACCACAGAACAAACTTTCTCCGATAAGAAAATGACCAATATTCAATTCTTCTATTTCGGGGATTGCGGCAATTGGGCCAACCGTATCAAACCCAAGCCCATGTCCAGCGTGAATTTCAATCCCAAGGTTGGCACCATAGGCAGCTGCATGCCTGATACGTTCCAATTCAGCTCGACCTTTGCTTAGATCATTACAGTAATTGCCTGTGTGAAGTTCAACAATATCTGCGCCGATCTGCTTTGCTGAGTCAATATCTGCCTCGTTTGCCTCTATAAACAGTGACAGCCGAATACCAGCTTCCTTTAATGGCATTAACAGATCTGTGAGGCGATCTTCATTCCCTACCACAGCAAGACCACCCTCGGTGGTTACCTCCTCTCGACGCTCTGGCACGATACACGCTGCATTGGGCTTTGTGTCTAGCGCAATAGCAATCATTTCATCTGTCGCCGCCATTTCAAAATTCAGTGGAGCCATAATGGCCTCTCGAATAGCCGTAATGTCATCATCTCTTATATGCCGGCGATCCTCACGAAGATGCGCAGTAATGCCATCAGCCCCTGCCCTAATCGCTAGCAAAGCCGCTGCAACAGGGCTAGGATGAACACCTCCCCGCGCATTACGCAAGGTTGCAACATGGTCAACATTCACCCCGAGGCGAAGTGGTTTTGGGATATCCAACAAAATTTCCTCGTCTTTTATTCAGCTAACAACGTTGTACTTTGTATTACCTGTTAATCACGGCGGACTGGGCTCTCCCCAACTCTATTCAATCGTTTTGTGCGATGAGCTCGCCATGCTCTCACCGCCCAAAAGGTAAGCAAAAATGAAATCACCCACGCAACCGAACCGAGAACTATACCGCCGATCAGCATCGGCATGAGCACCTGTTCAAAATCAGCAGCAAGGTCAGCCCATGCAATTTTTCCAGAAAA
Source organism: uncultured SAR116 cluster alpha proteobacterium (assembly GCA_902559985.1). GTDB lineage: Bacteria > Pseudomonadota > Alphaproteobacteria > Puniceispirillales > Puniceispirillaceae > UBA3439. The sequence goes on from CACEJY010000044.1 coordinate 12,000, forward strand.
TGACATGAACTGCATAATATGGCCCATGACTTCACCTAATTCTTCAATCGACAAAACACGCAAATCAGCCCCATACCCCAGCGAATGGATGACGCTAAGGCCTATCTCATAATCAGCGAGCCAAATAAGGATAAATGTCCATGGATTGCCAAAAAAAGTTCCAATAGCAGACGCCAACACATTACCGCGAAGCAGCATTGCGAGAGCACCCCCAATAATAAAATGAAATCCCAAAAATGGAGTAAATGACGCTGCCACCCCACTCGCAAAACCAATGGCAATTGATGCTGGCGTTCCCGGGAGTCTAGTAATACGCTGAAACAAATAAGAAAAAAGACGCCTAAACCCCCGTGTAGGCCATAACATAGACCGCATCTGGTTGATTGCACTCAATGGTTTACGACGTCGGAACATCAAAATACCCCAAATGTTTTCACTAACCCTCGACTTAACCGGTATTAGACCGCTCCACACGTTCTACAAAATTATTAGCTTGTAGAGCCGCGATAATTGTACGCATATGCTCAACGTCCTTGACCTCTAGATCAAGCTTGAAACTAAAAAAGTCAGCATTTCGCTCGCTAAGATGTATGTTTGAGATATTTCCACCTTGTTGGCCAATAATTGTTGCAACCGCAGCCAACGCCCCCGGTTCATTTGAAAGAACCGTGTTCAGACGTCCCATAACGCGCTTGGGCCCCTCATGCTCCCAACCGACATCCATCCATAATTCAGGCGTATCATTAAAATCAACAAGATTGGCACAGTCCGCCCGATGTACTGTGACGCCCTTACCAGTAGCAAAAATGCCAACAATATCCTCGCCTGGCAATGGATGACAGCAGCGGGCCATCGTGATAGCAACGCCGGGATTAATACCTTGTATAGTCAATAGAGGTTCGCGTGAATTAGCCCGGTAGCGCTTGGTCTTATCGACGGTCTTCGATCGCCTTTTACTTTTTGCTAGGTCAGGATATAACCTTTGCAATACTAGTTCGGGCTGCATTCGTCCTTCCCCAATCAGAGCAAATATATCCTCTGGCTTTTGAACTCCAAATATCTGCGGGATTTTATCTAGTGTACGTTTTTGAAACCGCTTCCCAGCTCCAGAAAAGCTTTTTTGTAAAATTGAGCGTCCAACACGGCTGAATTCAACTGCGCGCTCAGCACGCACAACTCGCCGAATGCCAGACTTTGCTCGCCCAGTTTTAACAAAATTTTCCCATTCAGCAAGCGGACGCGCTGTTGCCTTGGTTATTATATCAACCTTGTCACCATTTTCCAGTTCAGTTGCCAGTTGACGGTTTTTTCCATTGATACGAACACCACAGCATTTTTCACCTACTTTTGAGTGAACAGCGTAGGCAAAATCAACCGCCGTTGCCCCTTTAGGCAAAGCAATCAAATCACCACGCGGGGTAAAGCAAAACACCTGATCATGATAAAGATCCATTTTCGTGTGCTCTAAAAATTCTTCTGCTCCGGCTTGTTCATCTAATATTCCAACTAGCTCCTGGATCCATTTGAACTTGCCAATATTTTCTTCCGACCCAGGATCGTTGTAATTCCAATGTGCCGCCACACCAAATTCAGCAATAGAATGCATCTCAGGTGTACGAACCTGAATTTCAATCTTATGGTTTTCCGGCCCTATGACACCAGTATGCAATGATTGATAACCGTTACGTTTCGGCGTTGATATATAGTCCTTAAATCGTCCCATGACATTTGGGTAAGCGGCATGAATACAACCTAAAGCCCTAT
>CACEJY010000045.1 GCA_902559985.1 uncultured SAR116 cluster alpha proteobacterium
AACTTCGTCCGCAACCGCTTGAGGCACTTGTTCATAATGATCAAATTGCATGCTATATTGGGCACGACCCTGGCTCATGGAGCGCAAGTTATTAATGTAACCAAACATGTTGGCAAGTGGCACCATTGCATCAATAACCTTTGCATTGCCACGCGGCTCCATACCCCCGACATTACCTCGACGACTGTTTAGATCGCCAATAATATCCCCCATATATTCTTCAGGAGTAATGACCTCAACCTTCATAACTGGCTCCAATAACTTTGGGCCCGCCTTATTCATAGCATCCCGAAACGCTGCACGCCCCGCGATTTCAAAAGCAAGAACCGACGAGTCAACATCATGGCTTGCACCATCAACCAGAATTGCCTCAAAGTCGATTACGGGGAACCCTGCAATCGTACCGGATTCTTTGGCTTGGTTAATTCCTTTCTCAACGCCGGGAATAAACTCCTTTGGAACGGACCCTCCAACCACTTTGTTGGTAAACTGAAATCCACCTTCAGCCAATGGCGCAAACACGATCTTTACACGCGCGAATTGCCCAGAGCCACCAGACTGCTTTTTATGGGTGTAATCGACCTCAACTTCTTTGGTAATAGTCTCTCGATATGCTACTTGGGGGGCACCAATATTCGCCTCTACCTTAAACTCTCGCTTCAAACGATCCACCAAAATATCCAGGTGTAGCTCCCCCATGCCACGCATGATCGTTTGGCCCGACTCATTGTCGCTGCTGACTTGAAAGGATGGATCCTCAGCGGCGAGACGCTGTAATCCTGTCGACATTTTTTCTTGATCATTCTTGGACTTAGGCTCAATCGCAATCTCAATAACCGGGTCAGGAAACGTCATAGTCTCAAGGATCACTGGTTTCGACGCATCACAAAGAGTATCGCCTGTAGTAGTTTCCTTCATTCCAGCAAGCGCAACGATATCGCCAGCAAATGCTTCTTCAGTCTCCTCACGATTATTGGAGTGCATCATCATCATGCGGCCAATGCGCTCGCGCTTACCTTTGGTAGAATTCAGAATGCTATCGCCCTTCTTTAGAGTACCCGAATACACCCTCACAAATGTCAACGACCCGACAAAGGGATCATTCATAATTTTGAAGGCCAAACCAGACATCGGATCTGCATCGTCAGCACTACGGACAATATCGCGAGTTTCAGTATCATCACCAGGCGCAAATCCTTTATACGCCTCTACATCGAGCGGACCGGGTAAATAATCGATAACTGAATTTAGGAGCGGCTGCACGCCCTTATTCTTAAAGGCAGAGCCACAAAGAACTGGCACGAACGACATGTTTAAGGTTCCAGCCCGGATCAAGCGTTGAATAGTTTCAACATCTGGCTCATCTCCGTCAAGGAACCTTTCCATTACGTCGTCATCCTGCTCAACAATCAGTTCGATCAGCTCGCCACGCATTTCCGCTGCCCTGTCCATAAGCTCTGGTCGAATGTCAGCTAGGCGCCAAGTCGCACCAAGATCTTCGGAGTCCCAAACCCATTCCTGCATTGTCACAAGATTAACAAGGCCAGCAAATTCACTCTCAGCGCCAATAGGCATATGAATCGGCAGAGGTTGCGCTCCGGTGCGGTCCTTGATCATGTTCACACAGTTAAAAAAATCCGCGCCGATCTTGTCCATTTTGTTAACAAATACGATCCGTGGAACTTTGTAACGATCAGCTTGTCGCCACACTGTTTCAGTTTGCGGCTCAACTCCAGCATTGGCGTCCAGAACACACACAGCTCCATCAAGAACAGCCAATGACCGCTCAACCTCGATGGTAAAGTCAACGTGGCCGGGCGTATCAATGATATTGAAACGAAATTTTGCGGCTTCTGAATCGTCACCATGCTCGCCAGACGGATCCGTGCCGTTCTCTGTCCGAAACCAGAAACAGGTAGTTGCGGCGGATGTGATAGTAATACCGCGTTCCTGCTCCTGTTCCATCCAATCCATGGTCGCATTCCCATCATGAACTTCGCCAAGCTTATGGGACCGACCTGTGTAATAAAGAACACGCTCAGTAGCCGTTGTTTTACCCGCATCAATATGTGCCATAATGCCAAAATTACGATAACGGTCTAATGAATATTCGCGTGCCATTTTCCAGCTCCTACTAACTCAGCTACCAACGGTAATGCGAGAAAGCCCGATTTGCTTCGGCCATTTTATGAGTGTCTTCGCGCTTTTTTACTGCGTTGCCTCGATTGTTTGAAGCGTCTAACAACTCACCAGACAGTCGATCAACCATTGTGTTTTCCCCACGCTTACGAGAGCTGTCAATTAGCCATCGGATTGCCAAGGCCTGAGCTCTTTCAGCGCGCACCTCGACGGGGACTTGGTACGTTGCGCCTCCAACACGACGAGACCGCACTTCGAGATTTGGGCGCACATTTTCAAGCGCGTCATGAAACACTTTAACCGGCTCATTACCAGATTTTTTTTGGATACTGTCAAAAGCACCATAAACAATCTTTTCCGCGACTGAACGCTTGCCGTCAAACATTAGGCAAGACATAAATTTTGAAACGACCGTATCTTTATACTTCGCATCGGGGAGGACTGGGCGTTTTTCTGCTCTATGACGACGTGACATACCTGCCTCTTTTTACTTAGGACGTTTAGCGCCATATTTGGAACGACGCTGGCGGCGATCAGAGACACCCTGCGTATCCAAAGTGCCGCGGATGATGTGATAACGGACGCCTGGAAGGTCCTTAACACGCCCTCCTCGGATCATTACCACGGAGTGTTCTTGCAAGTTATGCCCTTCACCAGGAATATAGCTAGACACCTCGAACCCGTTGGTAAGGCGTACACGAGCAACCTTACGAAGCGCTGAATTTGGCTTTTTGGGCGTTGTTGTATACACTCTGGTACATACACCCCGCTTTTGCGGGCATGCTTCCATCGCGGGAACTTTGGTACGTGCTACCGGACGCTTGCGCCCGTGACGGATCAACTGGTTAATCGTTGGCATTACTGCCCCTTTTTCTCGACCTAAACGCACAAAACGTGCAACAGGGCCGTTCCGCTTTATCTTTATATGAGCAGAACACCCAAACTTCTCCGATGGCGGAGCCTCATTTTCGACACCTAATATTCCGACTTAGCGTCTGAACCGACCGCGAGACATTCGCAGATTGATCCACTACCTAAATCCAAAAGGCTGCCGGATACTATTTTTTGCGGGCCCAGCGGTCAAGCGATTTTTGCGCCTTAACCTCAGTTATCTGTGTTTTTTTTTATACACCGCCAGATTTAGTGGATCTGGCGGTAAAATATTATGTATTTGCCTCAGCTTCAACAGCTTCACCCGATGATTCGGCTACATCAAGAGCCGGCGCCTCAGCAGCACGTTGCGCTAGGATCGCTTTGTCACGGTCTGCGGCAATTCGGCGAAGGCGATTCACAACAGAACCTGTGCCTGCAGGAATCAAACGCCCGACAATAACATTTTCTTTCAAACCGTCGAGCGTATCCTCCTTACCACTTACTGCAGCTTCGGTCAGGACTCGTGTTGTTTCTTGGAATGACGCGGCTGAAATGAAACTGTTAGTTTGCAATGACGCTTTCGTGATGCCAAGCAGAACAGGGTGTGCCTTTGCCTGACGCAACCCCTCAGCCTCCAATGCATTATTAGTTAGCGCGAATTCCTCACGATCAACCTGTTCACCAACAAGGAATGTGCTTTCCCCTGCATCTTCAACCTCCACCTTTTGCAACATTTGGCGCACAATAACTTCAATATGCTTATCGTCGATCTTAACACCCTGCAAACGATATACGTCCTGAACTTCCTTCACCAAATACTCAGCAAGCGCCTCAACACCAAGGATACTTAAAATATCATGCGGAACCGGACTGCCATCCAAAAGTAAATCCCCCTTACGAACCACGTCCCCTTCATTGACGGCAAGTGGGCGACCTTTCGGTAGTAGATATTCAACGGCATCGAGATCACCGTCTGTTGGAACAACACGGATACGACGTTTAGCTTTATAGTCATTACCAAACTCAATGCGCCCTTCCCCTTCTGAAATAACCGCAAAATCTTTGGGCCGGCGGGCTTCAAATAATTCAGCAACACGTGGCAGACCACCTGTAATATCCCGTGTCTTTGAAGACTCGCGCGGAATACGAGCCAGAACATCACCAGCCTGCACATTGGCACCATTTTCAACTGAAAGAATTGAACCTGCAGATAAAAAATAACGTGCCTCAAGCCCGTTCGCAAGCGTCAGAACCTCACCCTTTTCATCGCGAAGAGTGATGCGTGGACGGAGGTTTGTTCCACCTGCAGCCTGTTTCCAGTCAACAACCTCACGGCTCGCAATACCAGTGGCATCATCGGTGACTTCTCGAACTGACACGCCTTCAGTTAGATCAACAAAATTTGCAATACCATTCATCTCAGTGATAATCGGCATTGTGTAGGGGTCCCACTCAATCAAAATGGTGCCCGCGGCAACCTCGTCACCGTCATGCACCAAAAGCTTACCACCATAGGGAAGACGGAAGCGGGAACGCTCACGTCCTTGTTCATCAAGAATCAGTAATTCAGTGTTCCGGCTCATCACAATTTCGCCGCCAGTTTTATCAGTCACAAGAGCAGCGTCTTCAAGTTTTACAACACCGCCAATGTTCGCTTCTATATTTGATTGTTCAGCACCGCGCTGTGCGGCACCACCAACGTGGAATGTCCGCATTGTCAACTGAGTTCCTGGCTCACCAATTGATTGTGCCGCAATAACACCAACAGCCTCGCCAATATTGACATCAGTTCCACGAGCAAGGTCACGGCCATAACAGGCCGCACAGATACCTTTTTCAGCCTCACAAAGTAAAGCCGAGCGGATCAAAGCCTGATCAACACCTGAGGACTCAATTGCTTCAGCATGTTCTTCGATGACCATCTGACCTTCCTCAACTAAAACCTTACCTGTTTTGAGATCGACAAGATCTTCTGCAAGAACACGGCCTAAGATTCGGTCATAGAGTGAGTCAACAACATCACTGCCATTCATGACTGGACGAATTGTCAGCCCCTTCCTGGTACCACAATCAACCTCATGAACAATACAATCTTGCGCAACGTCAACGAGACGACGGGTAAGGTACCCCGAATTGGCTGTTTTTAGGGCGGTATCTGCGAGGCCTTTACGGGCACCATGTGTCGAGTTGAAATATTCCAAAACGTTTAGACCTTCTTTGAAGGATGAAATAATTGGTGTTTCAATAATTTCGCCAGACGGCTTCGCCATAAGACCACGCATGCCCGCAAGTTGTTTGATCTGCGCGGCTGAACCACGGGCACCAGAATGCGCCATCATCCAAACTGAGTTAATGGGCTCACCAGCTTTAATAGTTGAAATACCCTTCATCATCTCGTCCGCAACTTGATCGGAACAGCGCGACCAAACATCAACCACCTTGTTATATTTTTCTCCTTGAGTGATGAGGCCATCAAGATATTGCTGCTCGAAGGTTTTGACCTCCGTTTCCGCTTCCGTAACATACCTTGTTTTCAACTCAGGCGTTGTCAAATCAGCAATACCAAATGAAATACCAGCATCACAAGCTTGACCAAATCCGAGGACCATAAGTCTGTCACAGAAAATTACTGTGTCCTTCTGCCCACAATGGCGATAAACGTGATCAATCACATCACTGACCTCTTTTTTGGTCATCAATTTATTCACAAGCTCAAATGAGCATGCAGGGTTGTCAGGGAGCAAATCCGCAAGCTGTGCCCGGCCCGGAGTGGTTTCAATAACCTTCATTACTCGTGATCTGTCTTCAGTATCGCGGGTGGGAACACGAGCTTTTACTTTAGCGTGGAGGCTTACGGAGCCATTTCCAAGAGCCAAGAGGATTTCCTGTATATTTGAGAAAATCATGCCCTCACCTTTTTCATTATCGCGTTCCATCGACATGTAATAAAGACCAAGTATTATATCCTGTGAGGGCACGATGATGGGCTTGCCGTTCGCAGGGCTTAAGATATTGTTTGTGGACATCATAAGCACACGCGCTTCAAGTTGGGCCTCAAGCGACAAAGGCACATGAACCGCCATTTGGTCACCATCAAAGTCAGCATTGAACGCAGTGCAAACAAGTGGGTGAAGCTGAATTGCCTTGCCCTCTATGAGAACTGGTTCAAAGGCCTGAATGCCCAAACGGTGCAAAGTTGGCGCACGATTCAGCATGACCGGATGCTCACGGATTACTTCCTCAAGTATATCCCATACTTCGGGCCGTTCCTTTTCCACCATACGCTTAGCCATTTTCACGGTGCTGGCCAATGAATATAATTCCAGCTTTGAGTATATAAATGGCTTGAACAACTCAAGCGCCATTTTCTTTGGCAGGCCACACTGGTGTAACTTCAGTTCAGGCCCAACAACAATGACGGAACGGCCAGAATAATCAACGCGCTTACCAAGCAAGTTCTGCCTAAACCGACCTTGCTTGCCCTTTAGCATATCGGACAATGATTTTAGCGGGCGTTTATTAACACCACTTATAACTCTCCCGCGGCGACCATTATCAAACAGTGCATCAACGGATTCCTGCAGCATTCGCTTTTCATTACGGACAATTATGTCCGGTGCACGCAGTTCGATCAATCGCTTCAATCGGTTGTTTCGGTTAATTACACGGCGATATAGATCATTGAGATCAGACGTCGCAAAACGACCACCATCTAACGGCACGAGCGGTCGTAATTCGGGTGGAATTACGGGTACAACATCCAAGATCATCCATTCTGGACGACAGCCAGACTCGCGGAAGCTATCAACAAGCTTTAGGCGCTTGACCAACTTTTTCCTCTTGGCTTCGGACCCGGTTTCGGCAAGCTCGGCACGGACTTTGACACGCTCATCGTCCAAATTTAACTCTTCTAGTACTTTCTTTATAGCCTCTGCACCAATGCTCGCTTCAAAGGCGTCATCACCAAATTCGTCCTGCGCATCATAAAACTCTTCCTCAGAAAGAAGTTGCCCACGGGCCAGGGATGTCATGCCAGGCTCAATCACTACAAAATTTTCGAAATAGAGAACTCGCTCAAGGTCCTTTAGCGTCATATCCACCAGAAGGCCGATCCGGCTTGGTAACGATTTTAAGAACCAGATATGGGCAACCGGTGCGGCTAACTCGATATGCCCCATTCGCTCACGGCGCACTTTTGAGAGAGTAACTTCAACACCACATTTCTCGCAGATGATTCCTCGATACTTCATGCGCTTATATTTTCCACACAAACATTCATAATCGCGCACTGGCCCGAAAATACGGGCACAAAACAACCCGTCTTTTTCTGGCTTAAAAGTACGATAATTGATGGTCTCCGGCTTTTTTATCTCCCCAAATGACCAAGAACGAATGCGCTCAGGTGCAGCGATTGAAATTCTGATCTTATCAAAGCTTTGTGGTCCTTGGGACTGCCCGAATGGGTTCATCAAATCATTCATCTATTTGTCTCCCCAACATTTGTTGGTGTCATGTACATCAATGGATTTCAGTTTGACTTGACCGGCCCCAAAATATCTGGCGCCGGTCAGAGCACTTTTAATATTCAGCCTCATGCAAATCCACGTTAAGGCCAAGGGAGCGCAGCTCTTTAACCAAAACGTTAAAAGATTCTGGGATACCTGACTCAAAATCATCATCACCTCGAACAATAGCCTCATACACCTTTGTACGCCCTGACACATCGTCAGATTTTACGGTAAGCATTTCCTGCAAGGTGTAAGCAGCACCATAGGCTTCGAGCGCCCAAACCTCCATCTCACCAAAACGCTGGCCCCCAAATTGAGCCTTGCCACCCAAGGGCTGCTGGGTAACAAGCGAATATGGACCAATTGAGCGAGCGTGAATCTTGTCATCAACGAGATGATGTAGCTTTAACATATAGATGTAGCCAACGGTTACCTGCCGGTCAAACACTTCACCGGTCCGGCCGTCAGTAAGCCATTCCTGTCCCGTATTACTGAGCCCAGCTCTATCCAAAAGTGAAATAACATCGGCTTCTCTCGCCCCGTCAAAGACGGGTGTTCCCATGGGAACCCCGCGCGCGAGAATACTAGCTTGCTCTATGATTTGATCATCATCCATAATCGCAAGCTCGGAGTCATATTGTTCTTTATTATAAATTTCCCCGAGCATTTTACGTATTGGCTTCGTATCAAGGTTTGCCCGAGCCGCCTCCGCTGCTTCACCAACTTTTTTACCAAGACCACGCGCAGCCCAGCCAAGGTGGGTCTCTAAGATTTGCCCCACATTCATTCTTGAAGGCACCCCAAGTGGGTTGAGCACAATATCAACTGGCGTTCCGTCATCCAAATACGGCATGTCTTCCATTGGCACAATGCGGGAGATCACCCCCTTATTACCGTGACGGCCAGCCATCTTATCGCCCGGCTGAAGCTTGCGCTTGATAGCGACAAAGACTTTGACCATCTTCATCACACCGGGTAGCAATTCGTCACCACCCTGAAGTTTGTCCACTTTGTCATTAAAACGGGCTTGAAGAGCCTGAACAGCAGACTCAAAATTCGCAATCTGCGCCTCGACAAGCTTTTGAACCGTGTCATCCTTAACAGCAATTTGCTGCCATTGTGCTTTTGGCATCTCGTTAAGCAAGTCCTGAGTAATCCTGCTACCCACCTTAATTCCTTTTGGCCCACTCGCAACGGCTTGACCGTTCAAAAGTTCACTCATTCGACCTTGAAAACCACGTTCCAAAATTGCGCGTTCATCATCTCGGTCTTTGCCAAGTCGATCAATTTCGGCACGATCAATTGCCAGCGCACGCTCATCCTTTTCGACGCCACGACGGGAGAACACACGAACTTCCACAATAGTACCCGATCCACCCGGTGGTAGCTTTAGCGATGTATCACGTACATCAGAGGCTTTTTCGCCAAAAATGGCCCGTAGCAACTTTTCTTCTGGCGTCATCGGTGACTCACCCTTTGGTGTTACTTTTCCAACAAGGATGTCGCCTGGCCCGACCTCGGCACCAACATAAACGATGCCTGCTTCATCCAAGTTTTTAAGAGCTTCTTCACCAACATTTGGAATATCGCGTGTGATTTCTTCTTGGCCAAGCTTGGTATCCCGCGCCATGATTTCATATTCTTCAATATGTATCGACGTAAACACGTCGTCTCGAACAATCCTTTCCGAAATTAGAATGGAGTCCTCAAAGTTATAACCATTCCATGGCATGAATGCGACCAACACGTTCCGGCCAAGTGCCAATTCACCATCTTCAGTTGAAGGACCATCAGCTATGATATCACCGCGCCGGACCGTGTCACCAACCTTAACGAGCGGGCGCTGGTTCACCGTGGTGTTCTGGTTAGACCGTTGGAATTTAAGTAAACTGTAGATGTCAACTGGTGATACGTTTCCTTCGGCGTCTTCACTCGCTCTCACTACAACACGAGTTGCATCAACCTGATCTATGACACCAGCCCGGCGTGCCACAATCGTAACCCCTGAGTCACGTGCGACACGGGCCTCCATACCGGTCCCTACAATGGGCGCCTCAGCTCGTAACAATGGAACCGCCTGGCGCTGCATATTTGAGCCCATGAGGGCGCGGTTTGCGTCATCATTTTCAAGAAATGGTATCAAGGCTGCCGCAACAGAAACCAACTGTTTGGGCGACACATCCATCAATTCAATGTCAGTTGGACGGGCCAACCCAATATCCCCCGCACGGCGCACGGGGATCAGTTCACCAACAAACTTATTATTTTTGTCAAGCTCAGCATTGGCCTGTGCAATCGTGTAACGGCCTTCTTCCATTGCCGAAATATAACTTACCTCAGCAGTCACCTTACCATTAACAACCTTGCGATATGGTGTTTCAATAAAACCATACCGGTTGATCTTTGCAAAGGTTGCCAGAGAATTGATCAAACCAATATTTGGCCCTTCTGGTGTTTCAATAGGGCAAATACGGCCATAATGAGTTGGGTGCACATCGCGCACCTCGAATCCCGCACGTTCACGGGTCAATCCTCCTGGTCCAAGGGCCGAAACACGCCGCTTATGGGTTATTTCAGATAGGGGATTGGTCTGGTCCATAAATTGTGATAATTGCGATGAACCAAAGAATTCACGAACCGCAGCGGCAGCTGGTTTTGCATTGATAAGATCAGCCGGCATAACAGTGTCAATTTCAACTGAACCCATGCGCTCTCTAATAGCTCGCTCCATCCGCAACAAACCAATCCGATATTGATTTTCCATTAATTCACCGACCGAACGCACTCGCCTGTTGCCAAGGTGGTCAATATCGTCAATATCACCTTGACCATCTTTCAGACCAACAAGAACCCTCAGAATGGCCATCACGTCCTGTTTGCGAAGAACACGAAGATTATCGTCGGTTTCCATTTCTAGGCGTGAATTCATCTTGACGCGGCCAACCGATGATAGATCATAGCGGTCAGAATTGAAGAAAAGACTCTGGAACAATGCATGCGAACTCTCCAATGTTGGCGGTTCACCCGGACGCATCACGCGGTAGATGTCGATCAATGCTTCTTCCCTGCAGGCGTTACGATCGGCAGCGAGAGTGTTACGCAGGTGAGGGCCAAAGTTCACGTTGTCGATGAATAGAATACTGATTTCTTTTGTTCCATTTGCCGCTAGCTTAGCCAACAGGTCTTCAGTTATCTCGTCACCTGCGTCGGCATAAACTTCGCCGGTCGTCATATTGACAACGTCTTCAGCAACAAAACGACCAAGCAGATCTGAATCACCAATAAGAACTGTTTTAACTCCGGTTTCAGCAAGTTTTTTTAACGAACGCGGCGTCATTTTTGTACCGGCGCTGGCAATGACCTTTTTGGTTTTTGCATCAACCAGATCACGGATAAGTTTGCTGCCCTTTAAGGCTTCAACGTCAAAATCGTAAGCCCAGCCATCACCCTGACGACGATATTCGACCGACTTATAAAAATTGCTTAAAATTTCTTCACGGCTCATGCCCTGCACTTTGGTCGGATCAACCTCTTCACCACTTTCGGCGCAACGGTCTAAATAGGTCAGCGACTCTTCATCAGGTAACGCCATCATGAAGGTGGTAGCTGGCAGTTTACGCTTGCGGTCAATACGGACATTCAAGATGTCTTTGGCATCAAATTCAAAATCGAGCCATGATCCGCGGTAAGGAATGACACGGGCAGCGAATAGCAGTTTGCCAGATGCATGTGTTTTGCCACGATCATGATCAAAGAAAACTCCAGGTGACCGGTGCATTTGCGATACGATAACACGTTCAGTACCATTTACGATAAACGTTCCATTTGATGTCATCAAAGGCATATCGCCCATGTAAACATCCTGCTCCTTAATATCGCGGATAGACCGAGCGCCAGTGTCTTCATTTTCTTCCCAGACGACAAGCCGAAGTGTCACGCGCAAGGGTGATGCAAAGGTAAGCCCACGTTGCTGGCATTCCTCAACGTCATATTTTGGAGCTTCAAGTTCATAAGAAACAAATTCCAGAATAGAGCGTCCAGCAAAGTCTTCGATTGGAAAGACCGATTTGAATGTTTCTTGCAGACCCAGATCATCCCTTTCATGCGTTGCCACATCCATTTGCAAAAAGGTATCGTAGCTAAACCGCTGGACATCAATGAGATTGGGCATTGGGGTAACTTCTTCAAGTTGACCAAAAGTACGACGTACCCGTTTACGGCTGTCCAGAGTGCTTACATGCGATGCCATTAGTGACTCCTCGTCAAATTCTAAGCTGCTAGCGGCTAAAACGAAGTGCCGCAAACATACTTTCAAATGGGTTTTGGATCGATCAAAAAAACCGCCAATAATTAAACGACCTTGCACCGGACAGCTCAAACCGCCCGGTGCAATACAATTTCATAAAGCTATAAGTGAAGTTGCGCAGCCACTTTATTTAAACTCGACCGTTGCGCCAGCTTCTTCGAGCTTCGTCTTAATCTCCTCTGCTTCCTCTTTAGACGCCCCTTCCTTCACTGCTTTGGGTGCACCTTCAACCAAATCCTTGGCTTCTTTCAGTCCAAGGCCAGTGATCGTGCGGACTTCTTTAATAACATTGATCTTTGACGACCCCGCAGCAGTCAATACAACGTCAAATTCAGTCTTCTCGTCCCCTACCCCGCCGGCGTCTCCACCAGTAGGCATTGCCATTGCCATGGGAGCAGCAGCGGCAGAGACGCCCCACTTCTCTTCAAGCATCGTTGCTAACTCAGCAGCTTCAAGAACTGTGAGGTTAGAAAGGTCTTCTGCAATTTTTGCTATATCAGCCATGATATACTCCATTAAGGCTTGAACTTCTGATTATGAGGACTTAAGCCCCCTGCTGCAATTGATCTTCACGTGCCTTGATTACTCGGACAATTTTGCCGGCCGGAGCCTGCGTGATCCGAACAATTTTGGCTGCCGGTGCTTTAATAAGCCCGACAAGCGTGCCACGCATTTCGCCAAGGGATGGCAATTTGGCCAGTGCCTCAACGCCAACCTTGTCGAGAAATTTCCCGTCCATGCTGCCGCCAACAATGGTTACTTTTGTGTTTTCCTTGGCATATTCAACGAGGATCTTGGCTGCTGCTACTGGGTCTTTCGACATACCAACGGCTGTTGGCCCAGTAAACAGACTGTCAAGATCTTCGAAGCGCGTGCCTTTAAGCGCCAGCTTGGCAATCCTGTTTTTGGTTACCTTGAAGCCAGCTTCAGCATCCCGCATTTTTTGACGCAGGTCACTGCTTTCCGCAACGGTCATACCCACCTGGTGCGCCACAACAATTGTTGATGACGCCTTGAAGGCTGTTTGCAGCGTTTCGACCAGTTCGGCTTTTTCTTTTCTATTCACCGATCGTCTCCGCTCTAGTTTGGGCAGTGTGGAGCAACCACGATCTGCCTTGTTGCAAAATGAACTGACAAAAGTTGCCAGTCCGCTGGCCTGCCCATAAGAAGTTCAAGCGGCGTAACCCGCTCTTGCTCCCCGTCTATTACGGGCTATTAAGTTCTGCAATTGGCAGAGCCCCCGTAGTCTTGGACAGGTGCGGGGCATCTGCAGATTGCATTTGCCCCTTTTTTCAAGCCCCGGTTTACCGACGACTGAAAAATCTTTTCATTAAGCCCTATTGGCCGGCCACATCCTCAACGAACACACCAGCGCCCATTGTTGATGAAATAGTAATCTTTTTGACATATTGACCCTTTGCGCCCGTTGGGCGTGCTTTTCGAACCGCATCAATAAAAGCCGCCGCATTCTCGACGA
>CACEJY010000046.1 GCA_902559985.1 uncultured SAR116 cluster alpha proteobacterium
TCAATTCGAGAAAAGAACCCACAACCAAGTCAAGGTGAAGCGCCATGCTTGATGATTTTTTTATTCGTGCAGTCGTTGGGGGCACTGGTGTCGCTTTACTGGCTGGACCACTTGGGTGTTTCATAGTTTGGCGCCGTCTTGCGTATTTCGGGGACACTTTATCCCATTCGGCATTGTTAGGTGTGGCAATGGCGCTTCTTCTTAATATGAACATAACTCTTACTGTTTTTGTCATTTCAGTAGCAGTCTCTATGTTATTGATTTTGTTACAACGCAGGGCCAGCCTTTCGTCTGATGCGCTGCTCGGACTACTTGCCCATGCTACGTTAGCTGTTGGCTTGGTAGTCCTTGCGTTTATGACGTGGGTGAGAGTTGATTTAATGGGCTTCCTTTTCGGCGATATTCTCGCGATCACAGTAGAGGACATCGCAATTATCTGGGGTGGCGGCTTAGTAGTTCTGGCTCTTGTCTCGTTTATTTGGAAACCGCTACTTGCGTCTACCGTAAGCTATGAAATTGCCGTAGCTGAAGGGTTGAGACCAGATTTGGCTAATTTCTTGTTTATGGTTTTAATGGCTGGCGTAATAGCAATATCAATGAAAATTGTGGGGGTTTTATTAATTACTGCTTTACTTATTATACCCGCTGCCACAGCAAGAAGGTTCTCGGGAAACCCTGAAATAATGGCGGTGATGGCTTCAATATTAGGTGCTGCTAGTGTCTGGCTTGGTCTAGAGGGGTCACTCAAATGGGACACGCCAGCCGGACCTAGCATCGTTGTTGCAGGGCTCGCTTTTTTCATTATATCAGTGCTGCCCTTGCCAAAGTTCAAAAGACAGAAAAATAAAAACCATAACCCCAGCAGAGCCTCGGAGGTATAAAACCAGTGAAAAATAAACTCAGATCTGAACAGGTGCTTACCAGGAACCAATCATTGGTATTCGAAGCCCTGCGTAAAGGCAAACATCCTGTTGGAGCATACGAATTACTTGATCAATTGCGTGAACATGGGTTAAAGGCGCCGCTTCAAATATACAGAACTTTGGATCAGTTGATTGAGCTTAAGATTGTCCATCGTCTTGAGAGTCTTAACGCTTGGACCCCTTGTTGTGATGCAGAGCATGACTCCACACCGGTTTTTGCGATATGCAATGATTGTGGCATTGTCACTGAATGTTTTGATGAGAACCTTAGTAGCAATATTCAAAAAATCTCAAAACGGAGTGGCTTTGTTGCGGATCGGTCAATAATTGAGATTCATGGCCGATGCGACCAATGCGAAACCAGTCAGGGTTAATCGAGACATTCTAATGATTTCGATAAATTTAAAGCAAATTACTTTAGTTATCGTTGCTAGCTCTAAATCTAATTTTCACAAGCATAGTTTTAAATTGACCAAGCTGCGTCTTGATCAAATGGAAAGCTTGAGGCTGGGACATTCTGGAAGTCCCATCTTTCAAGAACAGGTGAAGTGAGCCCAACTGTGTCAACCTCAAAGACATCCTTGTCGTTGAACCAACTTTTAAAGCCTGCCCTAAAATGGCCTCTGGATTTCACGATGACGGTATGAGCATTTGAAATCTTCTGACCAAACATCTCAAAAAAGATTGGGTCAGCTGTCTGTGAGCGCTCTGAAATAACCACAACTTTGATACCATTAATTTCTAGCAAGGCACAATTTCCGAGTGACATTTTACGACCTGAGAAAATCCCTAATCGACCAATAACCTCCCCGTCATGCAAACCAATAATCTCTGCGTCAATAGTGAAAGGTTCGTCATATTTTTGCCATTGTTGGTTTTGTACACTATCCCGATTGAACACCGCTTTAAATTTAGAGCCCAAGCCCAAGCCCATTGCCTCTTCTGCAAGCTTTTGATCAAAGAATGAGCCGTACAGGACGTCTCTGACACCTTTTTCTACGAGCTTTGCAAGTAGTTGCGTAGTTCTACCTGTCCCACCACCTCCGGGATTGTCGCCGGAGTCTGAAAAAATAACTGGTTCACGATTTTGGTTTTGAGCAATTTCAATTGCGCGATCAAAAGGTGTGAGCTGTCGGACAAAAAATTCTCTATTTATCCAGGTAAGCCTTGCAAGTTCCTCAGCCAGGTTTTTGGCGATATCAAAATCATTCCTCGCTGTGACTACAATTGAGACCCCATTTTCGGGCACATCGGAAAAGATGAAGTTTCCAAAAATAGAAACGTTCATTATTTTTCCACCGAGTTCGGCTTGGCGGCGTTGCCCGTAGTCGATCACTTCACCAAGTGGACCAGTGCCAGTAAGAAGAGTAATTGAGGATGGTGCAAGAGGCAGCTTGACATGAGCCACTTTTGGATCTGCCTGACCAGAAAGGATCTGTCGAAGCGAAAAAGCAGCCTCCTGTCCACGTTCGAATTGATCAACGTGTGGGTTTGTCCGATATCCGCATATCAAATCTGCAGAGGAACACATTGTATCAGAGATGTTTGCGTGAAGATCTAGTGTCATTATGATTGGGATTTTTGGCCCAACTTTTTTTCGAATTTCTCTCGCAATATAACCATCTGGATCGTCTAAATGTTCAGCAACCATAGCACCGTGATGGCAGAGGTAAATAGCGTCAATGTCGTCAGTTAAAGCATCGAGTGCCTCGGAGCAGTATTCATCGAAAACGGCTTTTTGTATTGGACCAAGTGGGCGCGATGCCATTAATAAAATTGGATAAGGTTCCCAATCACCAGTGGCATTCATTGTTTTGACAAAAGAAACAAACTCGATTGCAAGAGAAGAGTTGCGAGAATTGGCCTCATCCATCAAGCTTTTTTTTCGTAAACACGTCAGAGATAAAAAATCCTCTCGCTGTGCTGGTCGCGCAAATCTATTAGACTCCAGTATCAAACCTAAAAGCGCAACCTTTGGGCGATTGGTATTCAAACTCATAAAAAACTCTGTTTTGTTCTCAATTCTGGTCGACGGCAATTTGCTTATTAGTTAAAACGCTGCAACATATAGACAGTGCCTGCACTGACGGAAAATATTACGAAATTATATTTAGTCAGGTACACCTTCTACAATCATCAAATCAGTATCAGAACATTCTTCTCTAATAGCCTTGGCCGCCTGATATTCATTACTATGATAGAACGTGTTTGCTGCTTCTTTGCTATCAAACTCAATCATCATTACTATTCCATCAACGTCACCTTCCAGCCTGTCAGCAACCGGACCCCGCGCAAGGACTTTGCCGCCATATTTCTTAATTGCTGGTCCAGCCATGCCGGAGAATTCCTGAAACTTGTCCTGATTTGTAACCCGTATGTTAGCAACCAAATAACCCTTAGCCATTATTTATTCTCCAATATTAGAAATTGATTAACCGTCGTAGTGAATTCCACCGGACACACGATGCCATAGTCGGAATAAATGCCGTTTTTTTGATTGGTCATCGTAATCGATAAAATCTGACCGATAATGTCCAAGCTCATGATTATTTAGATATTGGACGTCTCCTCGTGATAATGGCGCCTCAATCCATAAATCCTCGGAGGCAGTAACTTCGTCGATGGCATCAAGAGCATTTTGAAGAAGATTGTCCATTTCATGACCGCCGACTTGGTAGCCTTTTCTAACTAACGAACTATTGGCGCGGCAGCGCAATCTATTATCACGCCAGGTAAACATTGGCGCTAAAGAAGTCTTAGCTTCATCCGATGCGTGTTCAGCTTGGCGGTCAAAGTGAACTGGCTCATACAAGCGCTTCAGCTCTCTGGGATATCTATCTTCCATTCTTTCGTGAACTGTATAAAGGCTACAGAATCTGCTGAGACCACCGGCTTTTGCGGGGTGCTTGCAGAGTAGACCAACATAATCCGGGACCGCGACTCCAAAAGCGTTATCTGTGTGAAAGACTAGCTCAACACTGGTGGCGGAACCTCGAACACCATAACCGAACTTTTTGCCAGTGTCAGTTACGTCGTAAACCATTGTGCCATCCCATTTTTGAGCAACATTTTGGCCCATGTATTGTCCCAGCGTCCAATAGACATCAACCATTTGTTCTATTGCAAAATCATCAAGTGGTAACTTATCAATGACGGCAAAACCGACACCGTGGTCACAGATATTTTTGGCTTTTTTATAAACGTTAGCGAGTTCAGGAATGTCAAATTGCGACGGTTTTCTGAGTAATGTTGGAAGGGGCTTGGCCATCATTTCTTTGATCATGGAAACAATTTCTTTATTCCCGTCATCACTCATTTTTACAGTCCAGTCATCTTCATTGAGGTTGGAGGCTAACCATCCTCGGCCTTTTGCTGTCGGTATGTTTTCCAAATCTTGAAATGCTTCAAAACTTAGGTCCAATGTGCCATCCATGATTTGCCTCCTTGCATAAACAATGGCCTCCTCCAGTCTATTTTAAGCCTGCCACAAAATAACACTGACGAAAAGGCTGGCTTTTGGTTGAGATTCCAATTCTAAACTTTTCAATGCAATTTACTCGCGGCTGCAACATTTGCGAGGCCCATAATCAAATTTTCTACTGATGATTTGTCCTTCATGGCAGTCAGCTCGGGAATGATTTCGGAGAGATTAATTTAGACAACCGGACCGCCTTTATAGCAACCAAATTTTGCGGTAAGTTTTTCATATGAAGATTTTGTAAAAAATGAAGAGCTCATAAATGTGCCAAACTATTATTTCCTGTGCTATAACAGGGTCTGCAATGACATCAGAAAAAAATTCTGCTGTACCAGTGACGCCATCTGAAATCGTGAAAAGTTCTGTTGAAGCTGCAAAAGCTGGAGCCGCCATTGTGCATTGCCACGTTCGAGACCCTGAGACCACTCGACCAAGTATGAATCTGGAATTTTATCGGGAAGTTACAGAAGGCATTAGGGACACTGGTGTTGACGTTATAATTAATCTAACGACTGGGCCAGGCGCCCGATTTTCTCCGTCGGCAAATGACCCTGGGAAAGCATCAAGTGATAGCAAAATGTGCAGCCCATCAGAGCGTGTTAAACACGTTGTTGAATTGTGCCCTGAAATTTGTTCGTTAGACATTGTTACAATGAACCGAAAGAATCACGTTTTTTTAAATCACCCGGAACACCTCAAATACATGTCCGCTGCAATTCAATCTGCGGGCGTAAAGCCGGAACTGGAAGTGTTCGACACGGGTCACATATTGAATGCCACAAACCTAATCAAAAATGGCTTAATTCAGTCACCGCCGTTTTTTCAGTTTTGTTTGGGGGTTGATTATGGTGCGCCTGCCACAGTGGAGTCGATAGTCATGATGAAAAGCATGTTGCCAAGAAATGCCATTTGGTCGGCTTTTGGAATTTCTCGGTTCCAATTTCCGATGGTGGCCGCGTCGGTTTTACTTGGAGGTCATGTAAGGGTTGGTCTTGAGGACAATATATATATTGAACAAGGTGTTCTCGCTCCATCAAATGCAGCTTTGGTAGAAAAAGCAGTGAGAATTATCCATGACTTGGGTGGCTCAGTAGCGTCAGTTGGGGAAGCACGGAAGTTACTGTCTTTATAGGTATGGTCAAACAATTCCGTTACTCGAACAGATTTGTTTTGGAGCAGAAAATGAATGATTTAATCGCGCGAAGAATGCAAAAAGCTGACCTTGGTATTGTCGTGAATCTCCTGGCAGACGATGAACTTGGCCGATCCCGTGAGGACAAGGCCGAGGTCGTTCATGCGGATTACCTTCGCGCTTTCGAGCACATAGATAGTGACGTCAATCAATATGCTGCTATTTTTGAAATCAATGGTGAAATTATTGGATGTTTGCAGGTTACATTTATACCTGGTTTGTCCCGACGCGGTAGCTTGCGTGGACAAATAGAAGGCGTCCGAATTTCCCATGATTTCAGAGGAAAAGGTTATGGGACCAAAATGATAGCTTGGGCAATAAAAAAGTGCCGTGATAGAGGTTGTAGAATGGTGCAATTGACTAGTGATAAGAAGCGTGAAAATGCCATTCAATTCTATGAGAAGCTTGGTTTTGTTAAATCTCACGAAGGCCTTAAGTTAATCCTAACTGGTGTTTTGGAGTGAAAACCTCGCACTAAGATTAGTCGTAAGGTTTTCTATTCAGGCATTCGGGTAGGTGAAAATTAGTGTTTGAATTTAGTCGAGACCAAATTGTCATTAGTTACATCGTTTGTTGACAAATGACTTCAAATTAGGAGGGGCCATGACACTGTTGACAGCAGACCAAGCTACTTTTTATCAACAAAAAGGATATCTTACACCAATTGACATTTTCACTGAAGATGAAGCAGGTGCGCTTTATGACACTTTCCGACAATTAGAAAACGATCACGGTGAGGCGTTAAGGGGTTACGGCCGAAATAACGCACATCAGGTGTTGCCGTTATTTGATCAGATCGCTCACCATCCGAGCATTCTGGATGTTATTGAGAGTTTAATTGGTCCAAACATTCTAGTGGCGGGTACAACCTTATTTATCAAGGAGCCTGAGCAACCTGGATTCATTAGCTGGCATCAAGATGCACGCTATAACGGGCTAAAGCCATATAATTGGGTAACGGCTTGGCTGGCTCTCACTGAGGTCACGATAGAAAACGGTTGTATGTATATGTGGCCGGAAAGCCATCTGGCGGGTCAACGTGATCACGTTGATACCTATGGTGAGGACAATCTTTTGACCCGTGGCCAAACGGTAATCGATGTTCCTGAAGATAAAGTGGTTCCAATTGAGCTTCGGCCAGGACAGTTATCGGTTCATCATCCATGGGTTGTTCATGGGTCTGGGCAAAATACATCAAAAAAACGCCGCGTAGGGCTGGCAATTCAGTCTTATATTGGCACTGAAGTTGATCAACATTTAGGCAAGACTTATGTGCAATTGGCAAGAGGCCGGGACGATTATAATCACCACTTTCTAATCCCGCGAGCATCTGGAGTGATGATTGATGATGAGGTCAATATATGGCATGCGGCTAATAGAGAGCTTCGTAAGGTTTTGTATCATGATGCAGAAAAGTTGGGCAAATATTGATGTGTAGAGTGAAGTCCCCAAATTTGGAACCCATCTTGAAATTCACTATTCAAGTAGCATAAGTGTAGATTGTTTAGCTATATTAGCTTGGGCAAGCATTGCAGCAGAGGCATTGGCCAAGATTTGTTGTTTGGCCAACCGGGATGTTTCAATTGTGTATTCCGCATCAAAAACTCTTGATCGCGCCATCTTCATATTGTCTATAATTGAAGACGCAATCGCTGCAGAGTGTTTAAAGCGGTTAATCAAAGCACCAAAGTTTGAGAGTTCGCCAGAAGTTTGAGAAATCGCCAATTTCAGTATGCCAATAGCATTTCCGGCATTAGCACTAGTCTGCAGGTTTATTTTATCAACTGTGTGCTGCTCCCCTGCTGGAAGGCTGTCTCTTTCAATGTGAATATTATCAAGGTACATTTCTGCGCCAAGTAGCTTACCGCCAGTGTCATCATATGTACCATTTATAAAAACGTATTTATAATTTCCAGCTGTTTGAACGGTGTGAGAGACGGTTGCCCAGTTTGTGGAACCTGCTGGGCTTTGCGTTTCGTTCAAAAGGATCTCAGTTGCGCCAGTATCCACATCTACAATATATGCGAATATATCAAAGGCGTCATTCGTTCCGGACGCTTTCCAGTCAAACTTAACTTTCTCACCAGCATTAATTTCCCGTGCTTCGGTGGAAACGAGATACGGGCCGTGAACAATATCGTATCCATTAACACTTGTCATAGTGCCAGTATCAAGTCTTATATACCCATTTTCGATGCTGAAGCCGGTTGCACTGTCATCACCTAAGGTGCCAAAACTCAGAGGCCGGGCACCATCTTCAGTTCCTGGGGGCACTTTTAATGTTTTTATTGCAAGATTACTGGCGCCGGTCGCGAGGTCTGATCCAGTTAACGTCACTGTGTCGCCTTCAGTGTAGCCTGCCCCACTTATTGCGGTTACGCTGACCGCCGCAGGGTTTCCGTTCACAACTATATTATCGGCACCGTCAGTTGCCCCAAGTAGACTGCCTAAAATTGTTATTTGCTCTCCCACTTTATATCCAGTGCCGGGATTGCTGACGGTGACGTTGATGTTGGCATCACCAACAGTTACGGTGATATCATCACCTCCAGGACCTGCGCCAGCGCTACCACCAATGAGATTGCCCGGTATTGTAATCCTGTCAGTTGCGCTGTATCCGCTGCCAGCATTAGCTAGGCTTATACTGACGTTAGCGTTACCTACGCTCAGCGTGATATCATCAGCCCCAGCAGTTCCACCTATGACGTTGCCGAGTATTTTAATGCTCTCACCACTGGTGTATCCACTGCCTGCATCTGTTTGATTTATACTCACGCTTGCCGCACCAACTGTCAGAATAAGATCTGAGCCTCCGCCAATTGATGACCCTGAAATTCTAAGTTGATCTCCTACACTGTAACCTGAGCCTCGGTTGACCACACTTGCTTGGATACTGCCTGAACCAGTAATGCTGACGTTAAAGGTTGCTCCACTGCCACTGCCAGAAACGGTTGTGGCTGAAATGTTCCCATAACTAGTTGAAAAAAGTTCTGCATCGCTAGTACTGTTGCCTGAGGTCTCATTGAACTGCAGCTGTCCAACGGTCACCGTGTATTTTGCAGCAGTTCCTCCTCCAGCGGGTGCTGTGGCTGCCACATTGGTAAAGGTTCTGCCCATCATTGCTGTATTTGAGGTTGTCGATGACGTGGGTGTCGTTGTCATTTCTCCCACGGTTACATTAAACAGTGCGCCAGCGCCTGAACCACCTGTACCAGCTACATTGGTAAAGGTTTTGCCCATCATTGAAGCATTGTTGGTTGTTGAGGATGTTGGAGTAATAGTCATTTCTCCCACTGAAACATTGAATGTTGCAGCAGTGCCACCAGCTGCGGGTGCAGAGCCGGCAATATTGGTGAAGGATCGATTCATTAAAGCTGCATTACCAGTTGTATTTGTGCTGCTGCTCACTGTCACAGCATTCATAGTCCCAACCTCCACATTGTATACTCCGGCGGTTGTGGCAACTGGCGGGCTTGGATCAATTATGCCTGTATGTGTGACTCCATATGTTAAGGCAGTATCAGTTGTTGTCGATGATACGGGTTCTACCATTAATCTGGGAACTGCATTGTCAAAGGGCCGCGGTGTGGGGTCTTCGGGTATTGGATGCCCGGCAATTATATTTGCGATCGAGACGTTATCTCGATTCCTCACAGTGGCTGGTCCGTTGGAACCATCCTGTCCTAACTCAACACGCTTGTTGTGAATTTCCCATCCCGGTATTGCTGTTACATCAGCCGAGGGGCTAGTGACAGGTGTCAAATCAGTGAAATTTCCATTCGTAAATGTTGTTGTTTCCCAATACCTTCCAAGTGATGAGCTCACCAATTCGTTGATGTTCACAAGCACATGGTCGCCAACACCAGCGCCTGTTTGAGCAACCGCTCCCTGAAAGGTTCCGTCTAATAGGTTAACGCCATTGAATTTTGTATGAGCTGCAAGTCGGTCCATCTCCCTTATCAACCCAGCCGACTCAATTTCGAGATTATCTCTGTCTCGATCTGTGTAAATTCCATTTGCAGATTGAACCGCAAGCTCTCTTATTCTTAGCTGCATATCAAGAATTTGTGACAAGGAATTTTCCGCTGTTGTCAACAGGCTGATCATGTTGGCAGAGTTCCTTAAACCCATTTCATAACTTTTTATTGACGCTGCCATCTTGTTACCAACGGCCAAGCCAGCGGCATCATCAGCTGCGCGATTTATGCGCAAGCCTGATGAGAGACGCTCCATTGAGGTCTGCATCTTATTGTTGGCCTCGGTTGCATAGGTCCGGGCCAATAATGCACCGACATTGGTGTTGATAACGCTCAAAACACGGTCCTTGGTCTTGATGTCATAAAAAATTACATCAATAGAACGACTTAAATCACAAATTTTTATGAAAAACAGAAGTTTTTTGGTTAAGCGAAAATCACTCTTTCGATAAGGAAACTAAAGTTGCTTAGATAGAGGTTTCGTTTCTTTTTTCTGGCCCCTTAGAACTTAAAAATTCACAATTTTTGTTGGTGTATGTTTCTAAGTTCTTTTTTCTAAAAGAGCTAGAGCCTATGATCAGCTATTTCAGCATTATATTTAGTTTGTAATGACTTTGTTACACCCTTGAGGTACTCATCAAAACCTTTCCTCTTGTAGAAAATTTGGCAGTTCACGCTCACTAAAACCTTTTCGCCCAGAACCACTGATCGACGCACCGTTTTGCGGTCTATTGATATTTTTCTCTCTTTGTCATTCGCATCAGGCTTCCAACTCACCTCTTTGACATTCGTTTGGTATGGTACGCCTCTTCGGGTTGTGGACATTGTAATAACATCGTTGATGCGCTCCCAAGTAGTGGTATTAACTCTCTTGTCATCAAACCAATGCGCAACTAAAGAGAGGAGCGGTGGTTCTACATCCGAAAATCTCGCCTGAAATTGTGTCTCATCACGGCAAACGACCCCTTTATCGGCTACCGACGCAGTAGCAATATTGGTAGAAAGGAAAAAGCATGAAACTATTCCAAGCACATTAATGTATGACACTCTCATTGAATACATAACGACACTTCGTTGATGTTGTTATTAAAAAGTTAGTTTATTAACTAATTATTGTGACTTTATTTACTGGTCTAAGGACTTGTATATTGAAAGTTCTTTCCAGTACTTTTCAGCCAGATTATTGGCATCATTGATACGTAGAGCAAGTCCCCGGATAATTGCATAACAAATCGGATCTGCCTGTTTCATTTTTTCCTGAAAAACGGGCTCACTAATTTTAATCACGATACAATCGGTTTTAGCTCTCACCGTGACTGTCCGCATTTCTGCGGTGATAAGGCCAACCTCGCCAAACAACTCACCCTGACCAAGTTCGCCAAGCACCATGCCGTTTTTGGTTTCAATCTGCACTACTCCGCTATGTACCAAATATACGCTATCACTTCTATCATTCGCCGCGTAAATAATAGCATCTTTTTTGTAGGGTGTTTTTGGCATCTTATTCTGATTTATCTTTGCCATAACTGACTCCAAGCCACTGTTATTGGCGCTGTGAGGCGCCAATTTTTTGTAAGAAATGTCTAATCATTTGTGCTGGCAATTCCTTATTTAGTTGATGCGCAGAAAATATACATCATGCTTAGTCTACATAATTGACAATTTTATTACCATCAGCAAGCCAGCCGACAATGCCGTTGGTTAAGTGGCTCACATTTGAATACCCAAGTTGATTAATTAGGGCATTTCCAAGACTGTTTGTCCTGCCTCCGACATGGCAATATAACATGATGGGTGTTTTTTCCGAGGGGACAATATTTAAAAATTTTTTCTGAAACTCAGGATGAATGTCGCCCCTCTCTCCAAAGGCTGTAATTGTTATAGCACCGTCTATAATTCCGGTTTTTTTCCACTCATCTTCACGCCTTATATCAATGATGATTGCGCCGTCCATTTGAGCTTGTTTAAAAATTTCTGGATTGGCTTGGCCTAGAGTTATTGGCTCGCTCACATCAAGAAGTTCAATCTCAAAAATTAGTGTTGCATTGGGCGGGATGGCATCGCCTGCGCCCCTGGCGCCATATCCAAGTTCCGGTGGGATGGTCAGTCTACGCAGCTCACCAACTCTCATGCCTGAAACGCCCTGATCCCATCCACCGATCACTTGACCCGCACCGATCGTAAAGCTGAACGGCTTATCGTGAGGCCCAGATGTATCAAACACTTCGCCATCAGACAGCATACCTTTATAATGAACTGATACGCGCTTGCCGGTTGATGCGATGGCACCATTACCCCTGGTGACTGTTTCTATTTTCAAATCAGCTGCCATCGACTCCGAACCAGTTACGAATAAAACAAACAGGGTCAGTCTAAAAAACTACCGAGACATGAATTACTTCGTGCAATTACAGGAAAAAAATTTTGCATGCGAGAGCATTTCCCCTGTCATTCATCAACAAGAGTAAAATCAATGCCGTTATTCATTGGCACATCTCTGAAACTTCGATAGTCCAGCTCGTCAATACAACCGATATTAATCCCGCAAATGTCAGGTGTAGTTCGCCTCTGGTGATGTGTCATGATCCCACACTTTGAACAAAAGTGGTGCGTGGCAACTTCAGTGTTCCACTTATAACGTATCAGATATTCAGCGCCTTTTTCAACGTGGACCTCATCAATTGGGCACGCTAGCATAATCGCGCCTCGTCTTTTGCAAAGGCTGCAATCACAACGCCTGACAGCAGTCATATCAAGACTGCGAGGCACTGAAAATTCAATTGAACCGCAATGGCATGATCCAAAAAATCGAGATTTGTCCATGTGCTTCATCTTCCCTAATATAGTTATCTGACGTGTAAGGGGCATAGGCAAAAATCAATTTTGAAGTTTTATACTCCAAACTACCGCAAAAATCTCATTACCACTTGAGGAGTTAGTCGAATGAGGATCACTCTATTGAACAGATTTTGCAACTGAAGATTGATAATTGAACTGCTATCCAAAGTAAATCATGTCTGGAGAGTATATCACTGGTTATCAGACGCCCAAAAGGCCTTTAGTGGTCCATTTTATAATTCTAGTGGGTCATGGGTCTGCCCCTCTGGCCTTTACTTATGCAAAATTTGTTATTTTGTGGTCTTGCCTGACAAAATGACGGTGGTGGCCCAGCTTAGGCTGAGAATAGTGAGCAGAAGTCATCCAAGGCGCTTGACTCTTTGTATTACCTCTCTAGCGTTGTATGTGGTGATCAAAAATTATCTGTGCCTAATTTATCGGCGTTGCTGCACTCTGTCATTGGTGAAGTTAATGCCTTTATTTAAAAGAATAGTGTTTTTG
>CACEJY010000047.1 GCA_902559985.1 uncultured SAR116 cluster alpha proteobacterium
GACACTTATTCAAATGTACATCGTGGTTTGCATTTCCTCTCCGAGGAGTCAACCGATGCTTATGAGGCGGTGCGCGGGAAAGTGGCTCAATTTATTGGAGCGCAATCAGGTGATGACATTGTTCTAACCGCCGGGGCCACGATGTCGTTGAATTTGATAGCACAATGTTGGGCCATGCCTCGTTTGCAGGCTGGTGATGAAATATTGATTAGCATTGCTGAGCATCATGCCAATATTGTGCCGTGGCAAATGGTTGCTCAGAAAACTGGGGCTGTGCTGCGCGCATTTCCGGTTGATGAAGACGGCAGCTTTAACATGGTCGCCTTTAACGACATGATCTCTTCAAGGACTAGGATTGTGTCTATTCCACACGTATCGAATGTTCTTGGAACGGTATTTCCAGTAGCGGAAATTGCCCAAATAGCGCATGATGCCAACGCGCTTTTGGTCGTTGATGGGTGTCAGGGCGCTATTCATATGCCATTGGATGTGAAAGCCCTAGGAGCTGATTTCTATGTGTTTTCTGCGCATAAATTATATGGTCCTAACGGGGTTGGCATATTATGGGGTAAAGCTGATCTCCTTGCAGAGATGCCGCCATTTCTTGGCGGTGGAGATATGATTGACCGGGTCACCGTCGAAAAATCCACTTATGCTCTGCCGCCTCAGCGATTTGAGGCCGGCACACCAGCAATTGCTGAAACTATCGCGCTTGGGGCGGCGGTGGATTATGTGCAGGCCATTGGCATGGACGCTATTCGACAGCACGAAGAAGATGTGTTGTCCTATGCTCATCAACGGTTATCAGCAGTTGATGGCTTGCGCTTTATTGGGACCGCTGCGGAAAAGTCTGGTGTTGTGTCATTCACGATGGACTGTGCGCATCCCCATGATATTTCTACAATTATAGATAATGATGGTGTGGCCATTCGAGCTGGGCATCATTGTGCGCAGCCATTGATGGATTTCTTTGATTTGCCGTCAACGGCGCGAGCATCGGTCGGGGTTTATACTACCCGCGATGAATTTGACTGTTTGGCAATTGCATTAGAAAAAGTGAACCGCATTTTCGCATAAAGGCAAGTTAATGGCAGATAATCGCGATGAGAAGGCACAGGAGCCAGATAGCAATGGGCCCGGTCTTATGGATTTTTTACCCAATACCAGCGATGGCTATATTGCAACCGCTGGTACTGCACTAGCCAATCCCACGGGAGAGGCAGACCCGATTGCCGTTGAAGACGCGTTGAAATCGGTACATGATCCGGAAATCCCTGTTAACATTTATGATCTGGGGCTGATTTATGATGTAGATCGCCAGAAAAATGGCAACGTTTATGTTACCATGTCATTGACCGCCCCGGGCTGTCCGGTTGCTGGTGAAATGCCGGGGCAGGTGGCCAGGGCGTTAGCTGCGCTTGACGGTGTTGGCGAGGTATCCGTTGAATTGGTCTGGAGTCCGCCTTGGACGCCAGATCGGATGAGTGATGACGCAAAGCTGGCTCTTGACTTTTGATCGAGGCAGGATAGCAAACAGCCTATTACTTGGAGTTTGAGAGATGAATTTTAATCCGAATAAACCAATCGTTACCTTGACTGAAACAGCCGCTGTTCATGTGCGTCGCTTGATGGACAGCGCGGATAATGATGTTATCGGGGTTCGTGTTGGTGTAAAAACCGCTGGCTGTTCAGGCATGCAATATGATGTGCAGTTTGCTACGGAGCAGAAGCCGTTTGAAGATAAAATTGAACAGAATGGCGTGACGCTATTTATCGACCCAACCGCCGTGATGTTTTTAATTGGCTCGCAGATGGATTGGCAGGAGGATAAATTTTCAGCCAAATTTGTCTTTAATAACCCAAATGAATTGGCCCGTTGTGGTTGCGGTGAGAGTTTTTCAGTTTCTACACAATCATAAAGATTGTGTAACTCGAACGATCACAAGGTAGTAATGGTCCTTCCAAAATTGCGTAAAACAGCATCCCTCCTTGGCGCGCTGAAGAGATATGTAGTGCCGCGCGGTGACGCCGTATGCGCAGATGTGGGAGCGTCAATCATCTGGCTTTAGCGGAGAGGATGATGATACATTAATTGACAATCGAGTTGAGCGGGTCAATTAAGGCGAGGTTAACTGATAATGTTTGATTGGGCGCGTGCTGCTGGATTACCAATGCTGGGCGGGTTTGATGTCTATGCTTATTATCGCGATGCTTCGGTGAGAGCCCATTTCTGGGCAGCCGGGCAGCAAGCCAAAGACCCAAATGACAAATACAAAGTAGCTGGCGCAGTCCCCTCCCCTCCAAAATTACAAAAAACAATTGTTATTTTTCCTGGCTTTACCGAGTTCTGTGAAAAATATAGCAAGGAGGTGTTGCGGTTTCACGAGCGGGGTTACAACGTCCTTGTGATTGATTGGCCCGGCCAGGGCCAATCAGGACATTTTGGCCGGCACTCATTGACAGTTCATTGTGATAATTTTGATCATCATATTGGGGCCATGGATGCGGTGATTAAAAAAGCTGGGTTGGATGGTCATGATCTTATCCTATTCGGTCATTCCATGGGTGGGCACTTGGCACTTCGCTATGCATTGTGGCGTGCCGATGATGTGAAGGCTGTTATTTTGAGCGCTCCCATGATGGCTCCGCCAGTAATGCCGGTATGGTTGATACGAGTTGCAAGCTATCTTTTATCAAATATTGGGCTTGCCAGGAGGCATCCACCATTTCACCATGTACTGTCACTGGATGTGGCGCGCCATTATAGGGTTGAAAACACTCTGACGCGTGATCCTAGAGGCTACGAGGAACAATTTGTTTGGTTTGATGATGCGCCTGAATTGCGGCGCAGTGCGCCTAGTGTTGGTTGGGTAAATGCGGCTTATAGATCATGTGCATTATACACATTAAACCCGTACTGGTTGGCTCAACTTGATGTGCCAGTTCTAGCATTTGTTGCAGGCGACGAACGTGTTGTTTGTGCTTCCGCAACTACTCGCAATCTACCCCACATTAGAAACCTTCATAGGGTTGATTTCGAGGGGGCTCGACATGAATTAATGCGGGAATTGCCTGAAGTTACTGATGCACTGTGGAAACATATTGATTCGTTTTTGGCGCGTGTCATTAGTGAGCTTGATAGTCAATATGATTATCAGGTGCCTGTGCCCTGATTACGATCGTCAGAATTGGAGATTATTACCAATGGAATAATAAAATTGTTAATCCATTTCATTGACTGGCTGCTCTATGACTGAAACTGTTCCTGTGTGGCACGGTCGGGCAGAGAAAAGCCCGGATCATAGAGAAGGTTTAATGTAATTTCGTTCGCTTGCTCGACAGTAACACGGGTTACATGACGTATCTCAACACTGTCGGCACTGGCACTTACCGGCCTGAAATTATATTCCAAAACATTAAGAACAACTTTTGAATGGTCCGATAAAAGGGCGCCACGCCACCGTCGCGGACGAAAGGCTGAAATCGGTGTTAGTGCCATCAACCCGCCGCCAAGTGGAATGATTGGTCCATGCGCCGATAGATTATAGGCGGTTGACCCAGCTGGTGTTGCTACAAGAATGCCATCACAAACAAGACACTCCATTTGCTGTTTCCCATTCACTTCAATTGCCAGATGCGCCGCATTATGGGTTTGACGCAGCAACGACACTTCGTTAATCGCAAGTGCTTCATGCGTGTCTTCATCCTTTGCCGTTGCCCTCATTCGCAACGGGTGCAATGGTGCGGTTTCGGCAGTGGCAATGCGGTCTGTTAAATTTGAGTCATCGTACTCGTTCATCAAGAAACCAAGCCGTCCACAATTCATTCCAAAGACTGGTAGTCCAAAGGATAATGTGTCTTGTAGAACATGCAGCATATGCCCATCACCACCAAGCGCAACAATATGGGTCGCGTCTTCGATTTCGACTTGGCCGTAATGTTTAGTCAATTGCGCAAGGCGAACTTTTGCTTCGTCATGCTCAGAGGCGCTAAAATGGAGTTTCATTGTGATCTACTACTCGGCATGTGTTAATACTGATTATTGACGTCAATTGGCTTAACATAGAGTTTATGCCGCCAAAAGGCAAAATCACTTGCTTTAAGCACCTGATTTCGGCCATCTTCAAAACATGAGCAAGTCTTCATTTCTAATTCAGCCAAATCCGGACACACCCGGTTTGTCACAGCCTGTTGAAGGGGTGAACGAAACTGGGATGCCAGTGACTTTACCAGTGGTTACTGAAAAACCAATTACTCTGTTTTTGAACCAACAGGAAATCGTTACCACGATGAGCCTTGGCGATTGGGTAGCGGAGCTGGCGGTTGGTTATTTTTTAAACCAGAATATGCTGAAAAGAAATGATGAAATCACCGGAATAGAATTTGATGATGATCTCGGTGTGGTGATTGTACGTACCGCGCATGAAACAGATTTTGAAGCCAAGATGAAACGTAAAATACGTACTAGCGGCTGTGCTGAAGGAACCGCTTACGGCGATATGATGGAAAGGTTTGATGAAATTAAGCTTAATAAAAATGCCTGCTTCAAGGCTAGTTGGCTCATTGAATTATCAAAAGCGATCAATACCGCACCTAGCTTGTATCTGAGCGCTGGTGCCATTCATGGCTGTGTGCTTTGCCAGCAAGACCGGCCACTTGTCTATATGGAAGATATTGGGCGACATAACGCTGTTGATAAAATTGCGGGGTGGATGTTTTTGAATAAGGCTACTCCGCATGACAAGGTATTTTATACCACGGGCCGGTTGACCACTGAAATGGTGATTAAAACGGTGCAAATGCAAATTCCTGTTTTAGTGTCAAGATCTGGATTTACCGCAGCGGCGGTTGATCTGGCACGTGAAGCTGGGTTGACGCTGATTGGTCGAGCCAAGGGAAAGCGTTTCATAGCATTGTCTGGTATTGGAAGAATTGTATTTGATAGCGCGGATGCGGCCGATGTTATCGAATCCCCATCGCACCAGCGTGCTGTCCAAAGAGACGAGCGATAATGACTATAAAATCTGCCGTAACCTTGCTTGCTGGTGGCCAAGCGCGACGCATGGGTGGCGGTGATAAAAATCTGATGGAGCTGGCTGGGAAACCGGTTTTGCAACATGTTCTTGATCGGGTGGATTATGATGGGCGGCCAATAGTGATCAATGCGAATGGTGATCCCTCACGCTTTACTGCATTTGGACTTCCCGTCCGTGCCGATGTGATTGATGGTTTCGCTGGTCCACTTGCTGGTGTTCTGACGGGTCTTGAATGGGTGGCAGCTAACCACCCCGAATGCACGCATATGATCAGCCTTGCTACCGATGCCCCGTTTTTGCCGAATGACTTGATAGCGAGGCTGGAAGCGGGTCTTGGTGCCCAGATTGATACTGGGGCTGACATTGCGCAAGCGATGTCGTTTACCCGACGGCATCCGGTTTTTGCTATCTGGCCGGTGGCCCTCACTGCAGCGTTGCGTCATGCGTTGATTGATAACGGTTTGCGCAAGATTGATGATTTTACCGATCGCTATCAATGCATCACGATTGAATTTACCGGTGAACCTGATCCGTTCATGAATTTAAACCGGCCTGATGATTTTGATTTGGCACGGCAGTTCGTTTAGGCATCAAAACAGAACTGGTAGGCGCATCTAAATTTCATGCTAACCTGTCTTTTTAGTATAGAACCGGTTAATAGAATGCTAATTGCTATGTCAGGGAAAAGGGAACAGGATCCATATGACTAAAAATGTTATTTCATCCGCCAAGATTCTGTTGACGGCCTATCGAAAAGCGCTTGTCGGTCTGGAGGATGGGCTGGGTGAAGAATTTGCCAAGGCTGTTGACTTGATGCAAAAAAGTGCTGGACATGTCGTTGTTTGCGGCATGGGAAAATCGGGGATCATCGGCCGCAAGATTTCATCAAGTCTTGCATCAACGGGAACGCCGTCCTTGTTTTTGCATCCGGCTGAGGCGATTCATGGTGATCTTGGCATGGTTCGGCGCGGCGACATTGTACTACTCATTTCTTATTCTGGTTCCACTGAAGAAATTTTACGTTTGCTCCCGGCGTTCAGTCGGCTTGATGCGCGGCTGATTGCACTGACCGGTAACCCACATAGTATAATAGCGGAAGCAGCCGAGATTACACTTGATATATCGGTAGACCGCGAAGCCTGTCCTTTGAATCTCGCTCCAACAACATCCAGTTTGAATTCCTTGGTTTTAGGTGATGCACTAGCCATTGCATTGATGGAGGCGCGTGGTTTTGCTGAAACCGATTTTGCCAATACTCATCCAGGCGGGACCCTCGGACGCCGGTTGCTAACGCGTGTTCGTGACAAGATGTGCACTGAAAATTTGCCATTCGTTGATCCTAAGGCATCAGTTCAGGATGCTTTGATGGTAATGACCGAAGGCCGCCTTGGTCTTGCCTTGGTGGGCAATGCAGACAATTTAGTCGGTGTTATTACCGATGGGGATTTGCGTCGCTTGCTAGTAAAGCGAGTGGATATTGTAGCAACCGCGGTATCTGATGTCGCAAGTCCGGTGCCGCTCACTATCGGGCCCGATGAAATGATGGATGCTGCTGAGGCTAAAATGCTGGAATCACGCGTTCAATGTCTTGTTGTGGTCAATGATACGGGTCATGTTGATGGCGTTATTCAGGTTTTTGAATAGACTTCATTTGCGAACCCTGACGAAAAAGCATTATTTTGTTAACTGGATAATATTTTATGAAGCTCGATGCTTTTGATTATACGCTGCCATCTAAAATGATAGCCGTAAGTCCAGCCGAACCGCGCGAGACTGCGCGTTTACTGGATCTTTCTTGTGACAATCTTATTGACCGGCAAGTTGGTGACCTTCCGTCGTTGCTGCGTAGTGGCGATGTATTGGTGATCAATAACACTGAGGTTATTCCAGCAAGGCTGATAGGAA
Source organism: uncultured SAR116 cluster alpha proteobacterium (assembly GCA_902559985.1). GTDB lineage: Bacteria > Pseudomonadota > Alphaproteobacteria > Puniceispirillales > Puniceispirillaceae > UBA3439. The sequence continues at coordinate 6,942 of CACEJY010000047.1, forward strand.
AGCGCGGTAATGCGAGCATTTCTGTGACTCTTCATAAGCGTGTATCTGACCATATTTGGCGCGTCTTTGCTAGGCCTGCCAAAAAATGCCGTATTGATGATATGATTGTGTTTTCTAATGATTTTGCTGCTATCGTGCGCGGGCGTGGTGTTGGCGGTGATTTGGAACTGGGATTTATAAATTCTGCAAGCGGGGATGCCCTGACACGGACTCAGCTTGATGTCTGTCTTGACCAATATGGCAGTATGCCATTGCCACCTTATATTGCGCGGCCCGACGGTAAAAGAGACAGCGATAAACAGGATTATCAAACCATGTTTGCCCAGCATCGAGGTGCGGTTGCGGCGCCGACAGCGGGGCTGCATTTTACCCCGAGTCTTGTTAATAGAATTTCGATACTGGGTGTTAAAATTTTACCGGTAACGCTCCATGTTGGAGCCGGTACATTTTTGCCGGTAACCGTCAATAATATTTTTGATCATAAAATGCACAGCGAATGGGGGCAAATAGGTGTTCAGACTGCATCGGCAATAAATACAGCACGCGCAAATGGCGGGCGCATCATAGCAGTTGGTACAACCAGCTTACGTATTCTTGAAGCCTGCTACCAGCAGAATGATAAGATAACGCCCTTTGCTGGCGAGACGGATATATTCATCACGCCGGGTTATGAATTCGGCATAACTGATGGGCTATTCACCAATTTCCACCTCCCTAAATCCACGCTATTAATGCTTGTTAGTGCCTTTGCTGGCATGCGCCAAATTGCGTTGGCTTACCGACATGCGATTGCTGAAAATTACCGTTTTTTTTCCTATGGTGACGCTTGTTTTATGACACGTAATTTGTCTCCTGATATAGTTGACAGTATCGCGGCAATCACGGATCACTTTCCGTCACCAATATAAACCTCAAGCTATTTGATGGACCTTAACATGCCTGAAAGTACCCTTGAATTCGGTTTTACTCTGAAAGCCAGAGATGGTATGGCGCGCCGTGGAACTCTGACAACCGCATGGGGAAAAGTAGAAACACCGGTTTTTATGCCGGTTGGCACGGCTGCAACGGTAAAAGGGATGATGCCGGAATCATTGGCATCAACCGGGGCTAGCATCATTCTGGCAAATACCTATCATTTGATGCTTCGCCCCGGGGCCGAGCGTGTGGCAAGGCTGGGTGGGGTTCGTAAAATGATGGGCTGGGATGGCCCGCTGCTTACAGACTCTGGTGGGTTTCAGGTAATGTCACTTGGTCCGCTTCGAAAACTTGATGAAGATGGTGTGACTTTCAAATCCCACCTTGATGGCAGCCAGCATCGCCTGACACCGGAACGGTCCACTGAAATTCAATATCTTCTTGATGCTACCATCACCATGGCGTTTGACGAATGCACGCCCTTTCCGGCAACTAAATCAGTCGCGGCTGAGTCAATGGCGCTATCAATGCGGTGGGCAAAACGGTCGCGGGTTGCGTACCAGCCGCGCACGGGCTATGGCCAGTTCGGCATTGTACAAGGGTCAATCTTTTCCGATCTTCGGGCAGAGTCCGTTGCCGCACTCGAGGATATTGATTTTGAAGGTTATGCTGTTGGCGGGCTTGCAGTTGGTGAGGGGCAGGAAGCAATGTTTGAAACGCTGGAGGCGACAACGCCGCTTATGGAAGATCGTAAGCCGCGATATCTGATGGGGGTTGGCAAGCCGTCTGATTTGGTTGGTGGGGTGGCGCGCGGGATTGATATGTTTGATTGCGTCTTACCAACACGTTCTGGACGCACGGGCCAGGGCTTTACCCGCCGTGGGCCGGTGAATCTGAAAAATGCACGCCATGCCGAAGACCCGCGCCCGCTTGATGAGGCCTGCAATTGTCCCGTTTGCACGCGTTTTAGCCGAGCCTACATTCATCACCTGTTTAAGGCCGAAGAAGTGTTATCGTTGATGCTGTTGAGCTGGCACAATATTTATTATTATCAGGATTTGATGCGCGAAATGCAGCGCGCCATTGACGCTGGAAGATTTGTCGATTTTGAAGCGTCATTTCATGCCATGCAAGCCCAAGGAGATATTGATCCATTGTGAGTAATGCCAGCCAGTTAAAAATAGCTAATGCAAAACACGACCTGCGCGGTTGGCTGAATGCCGCGGCAGCTGGGCAAGGTTTCTCGCTTGTTGGGATTGGCCCCGCTAGCATCGGGGCTGTGAATGAAAATGGCCTCTCTGCCTTTCTTGATAATAATTTTGAGGGCGATATGGATTGGCTTCGCACTACGGCGGCTAAACGCATGCAGCCGCAAAATATGTGGCCAGATGCCAAAAGTGCCATTGTTCTTGGCATGAACTACGGGCCGGATCATAACCCGATGGATAATCTCTTGGCGCGAACTGCGGGTAATATATCAGTCTATGCGCGCGGGCGCGATTATCACGATGTGTTAAAGGGCAAGTTAAAACAGCTTGCCAGCCAATTTTCATCAAAAACTGGTAATGCGGTAAAGGTGTTTGTTGATACTGCGCCATTGATGGAAAAGCCACTGGCCCAGCAGGCAGGCCTTGGGTGGCAGGGTAAACATACAAACCTTGTCTCAAGACAGGCGGGATCTTGGTTGTTTTTGGGTATTATTCTTACCGATGCCAACTTGCCCCATGATGTGCCTGAGGCGGATCACTGTGGGGGCTGTCGTCAATGTCTTGATATCTGCCCGACAAACGCCTTCCCAGCACCCTATCGGCTGGATGCGCGACGCTGTATTTCCTATTTGACGATTGAGCATAGGGGCGTTATCGATCGGGAATTTCGCCGCGCCGTTGGCAATCGTATTTTTGGGTGTGATGATTGTCTTGCGATTTGTCCGTGGAATAAGTTTGCTAGCCAGGCCAACGAACAAAAGCTGGTGGCCAAGGCCGGCACTGATTTGCCGCCGCTAGAGCAGTTGCTGTTGCTTGATGATGCCAGATTTCGTCACCACTTCGCCGGAACGCCGGTGCGCCGTGCTGGCTACAATCGGTTTATGCGAAATATATTGATTGCGGCGGGTAACAGTGAGGATGTTGCGCTCGTGCCATTAGTCCGACCTTACCTTGATTATCGAGCAGCTGTGGTGAGGGCGATGGCTGTCTGGGCACTGTCCCAGTTAATGGATCAACAAGTTTGGACTACGTTAAAGCATCAGTATTTACCGGCGGAAACGGATGAAACTGTTCGCAGAGAATGGAATGACGGTCACCATTTTTTACAATAAGCCATTGCTCAAAAATAAGCTTAAACAGTAGAGGTGGCATATTGAACAGTGCCCATCTGCTTTGTTTAAAGGAACAACTATGTTAGCCAGTATGATAACCTCGCTCCCCATGTTGACTAAGATCAAGGCCTTCAATTTCATCTTGTTGGTCAACCCTGAGGCCGGTAATCAAGTCAACCAACTTCAAAATTGCATAGCTAGCACCGCCCGTCCATAGAACGGTGATGCCAACTGACCAGAATTGGACTGCAAACTGGCTGCCTGCGGTTACGCCAGCAGCAAGACCAACGCCGCCGAAGGCAGGAAGTGTAAGCCACGCAACCATTAAGCTACCAAGGATGCCGCCAACACCATGCACCGCAAATACATCCAATGAATCATCAATTCGCAAGCGAACCCTAACCAGATCAACTGCGAGATAACAGGCAACGCCGCCAGCCAAACCAAGTATTAGACCGCCTGGAACGCCAACAAAGCCTGATGCTGGTGTAACAGTTGCTAGCCCAGCTACCATGCCGGTAACACCGCCAACCAGTGACGGCCGACTAAACCGAAACCACTCAATGAACATCCAGACGAGTGATGCGGTCGCGGCTGCGATGTGGGTTACCAGTAAGGCCATGCCAGCACTACTTCCAGCTCCTAACGCAGAACCACCATTGAAGCCAAACCAACCCACCCAAAGCATGCAGGCGCCAACCATCGTCAGAACTGGGCTGTGGGGCGGCTGAACTGAAGCGGGAAAGCCTCTTCGTTTACCAACAACTAGCGCGCAGACGAGTGCTGCTGTCCCGGCTGTGGCGTGCACAACAATGCCGCCAGCAAAATCAAGGACACCCCAGTCAGCCATGATGCCACCACCCCAAATCCAATGGGTGACAGGGGCATAAACTATTAAAATCCACAGCGCTGAAAACATTAACAAAGCTGCAAATTTCATTCGCTCGACAAAGGCACCGATAATCAGAGCCGGCGTGATGATGGCAAATGTCATTTGAAATGCGGCAAATAGAGACTCAGGAATGGTACCGATTGCAGAGTCGCGGTTTATACCAATCATAAACGCTTTGGCCATGTCACCAAACCAATCCCCATCGCCTGAAAAGGCGATT
>CACEJY010000048.1 GCA_902559985.1 uncultured SAR116 cluster alpha proteobacterium
AGCATGGTCTCTGGACGAGTTGTAGCAATAGAAATGTATTTATTTTCAGTATCTTCAATCCGGTACTTTAGATGCCACATTGAGCTCTTTTGTTCAATCTGTTCAACCTCAAGATCCGAAATAGCAGTCAGTAATTTAGGGTCCCAATTGACCAATCTCTTATCACGGTAGATAAGCCCTTCTCGGTACATTTGGACAAAAGTTTTCACCACCGCATCGGACAGCCCTTCATCCATCGTAAACCTGTCGCGTTGCCAATCTGCAGAAGCACCAAGACGGCGAAGCTGTTTGTGGATTGCACCACCAGACTCAGCTTTCCATTCCCAAACCTTTTCGATGAAGGCGTCTCTTCCAAGATCACGCCGGTCAATATTTTGTGCCGCAAGCTGGCGCTCAACAACCATCTGAGTAGCAATGCCAGCATGATCAGTGCCCGGCTGCCATAAAACATCACGACCTGCCATGCGATGATAACGAATCAGCAAATCCTGCAAGGTGAATGTTAAAGCATGCCCCATATGAAGGCTGCCAGTGACATTTGGTGGCGGCATCATGATCGTGTAGGGCGTTGCCGTTGAGTTGGGTGCGCAGGCAAAGTGACCACTATTCAGCCATGTATCATACCAGTTGGCTTCAATGGACTTTGGATCATAGATTTTGGCTAATGTTGGCTTGTTCATAGTTTTAGATGATTGCCTCACGGAGGGGGTTGTGACTGAATTTAAGATTTATAATTAATGATGCACCACAGCTGTGTAAGCATACTCCTGTTAAGGGCGCCTCAAAGTTAACGATGGGTTTTGTACGACTTTGCGTGAAGCCTTGCAACGCATCTTCAACCAAATTTAACATATTCTAGCCAAGTGACTTGTTACTATGAACGCAAAACTGTCCACGAATGCTGAATTTAAGGTCAATCAATTTGCTTGGATTGTCCTTTTCACTCGAAATTCTCTCAATGATGCTTTCGGCAACTTATATTACTGCCTCTTTAAAGTTGGTTTGAGTAACATCTTGGTTTGTTCTTTTAGCTTTGTTTTAATGGGTATCGCATTACAAAATATCACCCAAGCATTTTTCTACTCTGCTACTGGCGCTTCATTTTACAGCATAGCGGTTTAATCGCTTGCTATTATTCGGCGGAATGGAAATGTGGTTTGGAACGGATTTTTTGTATTAGGAAGATCAAACAACGAGCCAAGAACATTACCGAGGCCCATCTGATCGGCAGTCAAATGGCCGATAGCTGCTTTTAGCCGGAATGCAGCAAGAATCTGGTCATGTTCAGCTGTCACAAGGCTGAGTTCGGCAGCATTTAAATCTTTTTCCGCATCCAAAAGGTCCAGAAGTGTTCTCTGGCCAAACTGTGCTTCACTGGCTACACCTTTTGCCACTAGACGGAACGCTTCGATCTCAGTTGACACGGCTTCAAGACGCGCCGACGTTGTTTCCCAGTCGCGGAATTTCTCGCGTGCGGCCACCTGAATTTTCCTTATCGCCTCAGATCGGTTTAATTTGGCCGCTTCGTAATTAGCCGCAACGTTCCGCGCTTTTGAGGTGGTGGCATTTGTTGATAACAGTGGTGTTGAAAAGACTAGCTGTGCTGCAAACTCATCCTTATCAAGCGACGAGCCTGTTGCCATTCTCGTGTTTGCAGACAAGCTGAATGCCAAAGTTGGCCTAACCGCTGCTTGTAATGTTTTAAAGGCCTGATTTGCTGCACGTTCAGCCGCCATCGCCAATAAAATATCGGGATGCGCCGATTGCGCAACAGTTTCGGCACTCAGAATATCTTTGGGCAAATCGTACGCCACTGCGGGCTGCATAGAGCTGTATCCATTTGTACCGGTGAGCGAATGAAAATTGTCTTCGGCATTGTCAAGTCGCGTCTGGGTGAGTATCGCGTTGGATTTGGCACGAGCATAGCGGGCCTTTGCTTCGGCCAATCTTGTTGGCGTAGCAGCACCGGCCTCGACCCTAATCTTTGCCGCATTCACATGCGCTTCCAGTCGAGCCAAATTTTTTTCATGAAGTTTTACTTCACGGCGCGCTTTAGAAACATTCAAATAGGCTTCAATAGTCGCCAAAATAACGGCTTGTTCGCTTTTTGCATAACTGGCAGATGCCATTTGCAGATTGATGTGGGCAAGGCGAACATTTTCTTTAGTCTGCCCTCCATCATATAGATTTTTTGACAGTGTTATCCCGGTTCCAAGTGAATTTGACTTATTAAAACCACTGCCATCTTGCTTGTCTGCTTCAGCTAATGTTCCAGTTGAGGTCAAGCGCGCGGTTAAGTCACTGGTTGATGTGTTGCTACCAATTGATTCACGGGAAGCGATCCAGCTCTGGCGCGCCGCCAAAATCACAGTAGAGTTTTTGAGACTGGCGCGAATCGCATCCTCTAAAGAAATTGCCATTGTAGGCAAGGACGAGAAGGAAATATAGCAAACTGCAACTGCAGCTATAACCGGTTTGTGAATGAATTGAATAGGCATGGCTGAACAACCGATCTCTAAAACATAAATTCCGACTTTTTGTTAAATTCATCCAAATTTGGCACACGGGCATCGAATAATGGTGTTCGGACAAACATCTTTCCAGAACGGCTCCAAAGGCTGGCAACACCAATTGGAGATGATTGTGGCCTGTAAATTGCTGCCAGCTTTCCTTTAGGACACAACTGTTGCAGCAATGTGTCAGGTATGAACTCAACTCCACCTTCAACAAGAATACGGTCATAAGGTGCCTCAGCCGCATAACCATCGACAAGGCGTGATTTGATTACTGCAGCATTGTCAATGCCATGTTCAACGAGGGTTTCCTGCGCTTTTTCAACAAGGTTGGATCGCGCCTCAACAGCAATTACTGACCCCGAAAGCCGTGCCATGATCGCACTGCCATAACCTGTAGCAGCGCCAACAACCAAAACACTGTCTCCTCGCCGCACTTCAAGAGCCTGAATAAGACGAGCCAAAATCATTGGTTCCATCAAATTACGCCCGCCTGGCAATGGCAAATCTTCATCTACATAAGCAACGGCTCGCTGTGATTTACCAACAAATGCCTCACGCGGCACTGCAAGAAAGGCAGCAATCACATGCTCATTTGTAACCTTGGACGGACGTATCTGACAATCGACCATCATTTTCCGGGCAGTCTCAAAATTAGTTTGGCTCATAATCGGATCTTCTCAGAATTAACCTGATGTTATGAATGGATCGCGCCGCCCATAGTTTAAACCGGCGGTTCAATTACGTTTGTCCAAATATAAGGCGAGAACGCGCCCTATACAAGTTGACAATACCAACTGCTCCAAGGAATGTGCCAGAGAACACTATCTGCAGACCAAAAACAGATTTCAGTTGCTTGATTTAACAGTTTAGATACTCAAAATAAAAATTAGAAAACTTCAAATCTAATATAAATTTAGGTTGCTCGGATTTGAATTAGCCTAACAATTCTTTCTCGCGTATTTGTCAATTATTCATTGCCATTTTCTACAAAAATGACTGTATGGTTATACTGCTGTGTGTCAAAAGCTGAACGCTGAAATTGTCAGCGCCTTTTTTAGCATCAGCTTCACTCAATTTTATCCTGATAAGTGTTGCCAACGTTGTTTTCCATCGTTGACCTTGCGTCAATCATCGTATATCACCGGCTCCGTATTAGTTTGGGCCCGGTGGCAGAGTGGTTATGCAGCGGTTTGCAAAACCGTGTACATCGGTTCAATTCCGGTCCGGGCCTCCAGAATTTATCGACATTAATTGGAACCCATTTGCGCTTAAGAGCGTTTTTAACAGCCGTCATCGCGGCTATCATGTCAGAGGTCTGCGATTGAAACATCCGACATCTGTTACCGAAGGCTGATTCCGGCTTACTGACATGATAGGTTGAGCCAGTTAATGCGCAAACCTGAATACTGGAGTTGCTATGTCGCGGATGGTCGCAAATATCTTGATGGGGTGTGCGGCCTTGTTCTGGGGGGCAACATTTATTGCACAAAAAACCGGGATGGAGACGATAGGCCCAATGGGGTTCACCTTTGGCCGATATGTAATTGGGGCACTCGCACTTTTGCCACTGGCCATCCATGAGATTGGCAAAAGCAATTTACTGCAAGCGATACGGCGAGATACGAGGCTTTGCGCGAGTGCGTTGGGCCTAGGCGTATTCATGTTCGGCGGAATCGGGCTTCAGCAAACCGCCCTTTTATACACAAACGTTGCTAACGCGGCCTTTTTGACAGCATTTTATGTCCCACTTGTTCCTCTCATTGCCGCGCTTTTTCTACGTCGTCATATCCCGTTAAATATTTGGCCTGCTGTTGTTGTCTCGCTTGTTGGAAGCTACCTTCTGGCTGGGACCTCCGAGCTTACTGCCCAATTTGGTGATCTACTCATTATCGGCAGTGCCTTTTTTTGGGCTGCTCACATCCTATTGATACAATCGATTATGAGCCAAATAAACGCGCCGTTTCAGCTATCGCTTCTGCAATCGATAATTACCGCGATCCTTGCTGGACTTTTTATGGTGCCGCTTGAAATGCCGGCCCCCGTAGATTTCCTGCCAGTGTTGCCACAGCTAGCCTTTGCCGGAATTGTCGCAGTTGGTTTAGGGTTTACCCTCCAGCTAGTTGCACAGCGATATACGACGGCTGCGGCTGCAGCCCTGATTCTGTCGCTTGAGTCTGTTTTTGCAGCTTTTTTTGGCTGGTGGTTGCTTGGTGAAACGCTTGTTTTCATCGCATTGCTCGGTTGCATTCTGATTTTTCTATCGATTATAATCGCGGAATTGGTGCCAGAGCACCACTTGAAAAAGGTCAGGAACTTCTTTTCGAAGGCACAATAGTCGCGGTTAGGTTAACTTGTGAGATCCCTCAAAAAAATTGGTTAATTCTCACAACAGTAAACAGACTATGCTATGTTGCGATTGCAACCTACAGAGGTTTTAATGACAAAGAACTATCCATCTCCTGACCAACCCGTTGCCAGTGCTGATTTGCGTAACGTCATGGGGTACTACCTAACTGGTGTAACCATCGTCACTATGACTGGTCCCGACAAAAAGCCCTATGGTCTGACGGTAACTTCCTTCAATTCCGTTTCCCTTTCTCCGCCACTTATTTTATGGTCGCTCGATAACCGAAATGATAAATTGCCGCTGTTTCAAGATGCCGGGGGCTTTGCAGTAAATATTATGGCAGCAGATCAATTAGCTCTCTGCCGAAAATTTGCGGCCGCAGACAATGATAGGTTTCTAAACTGTGACTGGTGCTTTGGTAAGTATGGTCAACCGCTTATTAAAAATGCCTTGGCAAATCTAGAATGCCGGCCATGGGCGGAATATGATGGCGGTGATCACACTATTTTTGTTGGTGAGGTCATGTCGATAAAACATAACAGGGGGAAAGCTGCTGCCTTCTTCAACGGAAAACTTGGCCAGCATGAGGGCTAATCTTGGCTGTTATCCAAAAAAACTCGCATACATTTGCGCAGTATTGTGATGGAAAACCATACACCAATTCTCGCTGATCTTGTGTTCCTTGGCGGTGGACATTCCCATATTGCCGCGATCAAAAATTTTGCGATGAGTCCAATACCTGGGCTGAGATTAACGATTGTCACCAGTGATATTCGCACAACCTATTCTGGTATGCTGCCCGGTTATATTGAGGGGATTTGGCAAGATGAGGATATTCACATTGATCTTGCGCATCTTGCCCAATTTGCCAAAGCGCGTCTGATCGTCGCACACTGTAACGGCATAGATGCTGATGAAAAAACCCTATTTTTTGATGAGCGGCCACCATTACATTTTGACCTTCTATCAATTAACATTGGTGGTCAGCCTGATTTAAAGGCCATTGAGGGGGCTGAAAATCACGTTATTCCGGTGAAGCCAATCACAAATTTTCGAACATCTTTTGAAGCGTTGCTAAGGGCCGGCTTACCAAAAAAAATTTCTGTGATTGGCGGAGGCGCTGCTGGTAGCGAACTGGCATTGGCAATAAACAAACGCTGGAATGAGCACGGGGTAGCGCCACGTATCACCCTTTATAGTCGTTCCCACAGACTGTTGCCTCAAATGTCACCGAGGGCCGCTCACTTAATGCTAACAGCACTATACGATGCGGGCGTAAAACTTCAACTAGGGCGCGCCGTTCAAAAAATTGAAAAGAATATTCTGTATTTTGACCCTCGGACTGAAAAAGCCCGAGGCATTAAAAAAAGCCCGAAAAACCATGAAACCTCTAAAACATCAGAAAACCTAGCGACCAAGGAAAATTATGATGCTTGTTTTCTGGTATCAGCAGTTCGCCCACCAATCTGGTTACGGAGCAGCACCCTTGCGCTTGATGATACCGGGTTCATTTCGGTTCATCCAACGTTGCAATCAACCAGCCACCCTCATATTTTTGCAGCTGGTGATGTGGCCACGATAATTGGTAGACCGCGTCCCAAAGCAGGTGTTTTTGCAGTGCGGGCTGGACGAATTCTGACGAAAAACCTCCGAAAGCAGGTATTTGGACAGCGGTTGACAAATTGGAAGATGCAAAAACGGTACCTTTCCATTATCAGTACATCTGATGGTAGCGCAATTGCTTCTTGGGGACGCATCGGGTTTAAAGCACGTATATTCTTGACATTAAAACACTGGATTGATCTCCGTTTCATGACAAAATACCAACATTTAAAAATGCCAACAGCGGAGCCACACGTCCCTTTCCCGGGCATCAAATCTAGACCTGATATTCATTTGAGAGATCCGGCATTCGCCGCGATGCGTTGCCTTGGCTGCTCTGCCAAGGCCGGCCATAAGGTTCTTGAGACAGCTCTTGCGAACGCAACAAACATTGCAAAGTCGGCGGGTGCCGATGCCAAATTTTTACCGGATAATCAAATTGAGAGTGATGCTGCAAAAATAGAGGGGCCACCAAAAGGCCATCATCTTGTGCAGTCTGTGGATATGTTATCTGAAATTGTCTCTGACCCATATATGATGGGCCGAATTGCAGCCATTCATTCCCTAAGCGATCTATACGCCGCTTTAGCGCAACCAAAATCAGCACTGGCATTAATTAATTTGCCTCAAGCCAGCCTCGCAATCCAAACCAACCAATTGACGCAAATACTCGCTGGCGCCATGATGGCGCTGAGCGAAGCCGAGGTAAAATTGGTTGGAGGACACACCAGTGAAGGCGGAACTCTATCGGTAGGATTTTCGGTAACAGGTCATGCCCAAAATGATACATTTTTAAAAGCTATCCATGCCGATACCGCTCTTGTTCTCACAAAACCTCTCGGTATCGGCGTTATTATGGCGGCGAACATGCAACTAATCATGAGTGCACACTGGGTTGAGGCTGCAATTTGGGAAATGGCAAAATCAAACCAGAAGGCGGCCAGCCTTTTTAATGAAATGAATGTAATTGCCGCGACCGATATTACAGGGTTTGGCCTGGCACGGCATGCGATGAACCTCAGCAAACGCGTTGGGGCGAAGGGCTGTGTTTTAAATTTGCCTGATTTGCCATTGTTACCCGGTGCGGCTGAATTATTGTCATCTGGCTTGCGTTCCAGCCTGCATGAGCAAAATCGCGAAGCAGTCACCATTGCCCCGCATCTGCTCAAAGAGACAACCGAGCTTTCAAGCCGTATAGAGGTGCTATTTGACCCGCAAACAAGTGGTGGCCTGCTCGGTGCATTGCCGCGAGACAATGCGCAAAATCTGATCAATCGATTGAATGATAATGGTTATGATGCCGCGATAATTGGTTATCTTGACTTTGAGAGTGAGTCGGTTCAACTAACAAACGAAGAATTCTCAAAATAACAGGTTACCGGAAACCAATGTCTGCCCCAATTCAGCGCATCAATCCCACATTAAGAATGATCAATGGCACCTCCTTCGACAGTATTATTGACGTGCGCTCACCATCTGAATTTCTTGATGACCACGTGCCAAATGCTATAAATTTACCAGTTCTTGATGATGTGCAACGTGAGACCGTTGGAACAATTTACAATCGAAGGAATCCCTTTGAGGCGAAACGGACTGGCGCAGCCCTTGTAGCGCAGAATATCTCCCTTTATCTACAAACAGAACTAGCGGAAAAACATCGTAATTGGCGGCCCCTCATTTACTGCTGGCGGGGGGGGCATCGTAGCGGCGCTATGGCCAAGATTTTTAGTGATATCGGCTGGCATACCACAGTGATTGAGGGAGGCTATAAAGCCTATCGCAAGACAGTGCTGGATGGCCTTGACCACTTACCCCGACAATTTAAGTTGATTGTATTGTCTGGGGCAACGGGAACTGCCAAAACCCATATCTTGCGCGCCGCGGCCGCCATGGGAGCGCAGGTTATTGACCTTGAAAAACTAGCTAATCATCGCGGTTCGCTTCTGGGCAATGAACCGGGGCTTTCGCAGCCTGCCCAACGCTTATTTGAGTCGCGCCTTGCAGCTTGTTTCAATTCATTTGACTCAACGCGGCCGGTATATATCGAAGCAGAAAGTAACAAGATTGGACAAATTCATATCCCATCTACTTTATGGGCATCGATGTGCAAGGCACTCCGCGTGACAATCACCGCCCCACTCGCAGCGCGTGTGGCTTTTTTGCAACGCGATTACCTTCACATTATAGAAAACAATGATAATTTGATAAAGGTATTATCCGGTCTTCGTCGACGCTACAGCAAAGAAATTTTTGAAAAATGGGAAACTGATATAAGAAATCGAAATTGGAATGGATTTGTGACGGCTATTCTGAAAACTCATTATGACCCGTCCTATGCCCGATCAACAGCTTCACGCCCGTTGACTGATATTTTGGCGCTTACTGCAAAACAGCTTGATGAAGATGATATTATTCGGTTGGCCAGTGAACTCATAGCACAAGACACTTAAATAGTCAGAATCCGCTTTCTTGTTAAGCTCACATATTTCTTTTTAAGCCAATGGATGAAATTTTGGTCGAAAACTAGCTTGCATATCGGGTTTTGTTCTGTATAACGCTTTGCATGGCATTTATCCCCGGTAGCTCAGCGGTAGAGCAGACGACTGTTAATCGTCTGGCCGGCGGTTCGAATCCGTCCCGGGGAGCCACTTTCTCATTAGATAAATCATTTCAAACGGCAGTAAACTGTGTAAAAAGCGGTTCTGCGGGTGACTCGCCTGATGAAGACTAGGAAGAGCAGAACCATCATTCGCAGCCTCTCAATAGCTATGAATCACAGTACCCTTATAGCCATCTGTTTCTGTCTAATTATTTCTGAAAAGTTTATATTTGAGGAAAGAGCCATTTACGCTATGAGCGCTTTTTTCTAGATGGGGGTACAGAGACTAATTAAAAAGTTGGTGCCAGCTGACTAATCAAAAGACACGTAATAAAGAACATAATTTTTATTTTTTATGTATCGGATGGGTATTATTTTTTTGTTTTCAAGTGGGAATACAGTGACTTTAAGCTTGGCAAAACTTAGCAGCTAATAAGCTTTTTTGCCAGTCCCTTTAAATTGGCCTAGCGCAACGCAACACCATCGTGTTTACTAAATTTACAGGAGGTCGGTCACCAGCCCTTGTTAAAAAAAGGCCCCATTTTGGAAATTCTTTTTACAAACGCGATAACCAGTAAAAAATTTAAGCAGGAATATTGTTAGATCTACCTGCGTAAAAAGCATCTTTGTCTCAGTTGAAGTTGCCACCTCGTGGTTGTTTTTTAACAATTGACTCAAATTATGACCTGACTAACGGTGCCGCTCTTCCAGTATCTTAATGACATCCCCTAATGTCAGCCCTGCGTCTTGCAACAGAACCATCATGTGAAACAACAAATCAGCTGTTTCGTTTGCTATTTCGGTTTGGTCATCCGTCATTCGAGCCAGCGCAAGTTCAACCCCCTCTTCCCCCACCTTCTGAGCAATGCGAGCCTTCCCACCAGCAAAAAGGCTTGTTGTGTAGCTGCCAGCAGGCATTGCTGCATGACGATCAGCAATTAATAATCCAAGCTGGCTAAGAAACTGCGTGGTGTCTGGGGGGATGTCATTAAAACAGCTAATGGATCCGGTATGGCAAACAGGGCCGTGTGGGCGTGCCTGAATAAGGATAGTGTCAGCATCACAATCAATTTCTCCCCTGACATAATCAATCCAATTACCAGAGGTCTCTCCTTTTGTCCAAAGCCGATTTTTTGACCTGCTAAAAAACGTAACTTTGCCACTATTTATGGTGAGGCTTAGTGCAGCTTGATTCATATAGCCCAACATTAACACGTGGCCATTATGCACATCTTGGATCACCGCAGGAACAATTCCACCACCCTTTTCCCAATCAATTTGATCAATATTTATATTTGGCATGGCTATACTCGCACTTCGATTAGTTTGGCTCGGAGGTAAGCTTTTAATTTAGGAATGGGAATCTCACCGCTGTGAAACACCGATGCTGCAAGGGCTCCATCAATATCTGTTTGGCAAAATAGGTCGACAAAATGGCTGTAATCACCGGCCCCCCCGGACGCTATTACGGGCACACTAACTGCAGCCCGCACCGCCGCCAGCTGTTCGATGTCATATCCATCACCTACCCCATCATTATTCATGCAGTTAAGAACAATTTCTCCTGCCCCGAGGCGGGTTACTTCCTGCGCCCAGGATACCGTATTTCGTTTTGATTTTATCGTCTTTGTCGCGTCACCGGTGTATTGGTAAACATGCAATTCATCATCTTCACGACGGCTATCAATCCCAACGACAATGCATTGGGTGCCGAA
>CACEJY010000049.1 GCA_902559985.1 uncultured SAR116 cluster alpha proteobacterium
TTAAAAAAATGCCTGATCACCGCCCCGATTATCAAAACAAGTGCCAGGATGGCCCAAGCATAATCCGTTGCGAATACCGCAGGATAATGGCCACCAATCATCACAAAAATTACTGGTAGAGTTAAATAATTATTATGTAATGAACGCTGTTTACCGCGCGCGCCATAGCGCGGATCGGGGTTCTTACCAGCCTTTAATGCGGTGACAACTTTTGTTTGCCCCGGGATGATAATCATCAACACATTAGCCACCATCATGGTACCTATGGTAACGCCCATCTGCATAAAGGCCCCTCGCGCCGAAAAGATCAGGCTGTAGCCAAAGGCCAGCAACACAAGAAATACAAAACCGGCCAGTGCAAGCCATAGATCACTTTTGCCAAGCGGACTTCGGCAAAGGCCATCATATAAGGCCCAACTGATGACTATTCCTGCAAGGCTAATCATAACTGCCTGTATTTCGGTGATATCCAATATTTCCAGATCAATCATGTAAAGGCTTGCGGCGCCGTAATACACAAGGCTCATCAGCGCAATGCCAGAAATCCAGGTTCCATAGGCTTCCCATTTGAACCACGTTAATTCATCGGGCATTTTTGCTGGCGCAACAAGATATTTCACCATGTTGTAAAAGCCGCCACCATGCACCTGCCATGCTTGGCCATGCGCCTCATCAGGCAGTTCCTTGCCCGGCTTCAGACTAAGATCTAGAGCAATAAAATAGAATGAAGAACCGATCCAGGCAATGCCCGCAATGACATGAACCCAACGAACAATAAGTTCAGACCACATCCAAAGATAATCAACCATCCAAAATCCTTTTTCTAGGCTGTTTGCGGTATCACGACGCCAGAATGATTAATAGCCCAAGACCCATCATTTCGCTCTTCCTCAACCCTTTGCCAGATAGCGAGCTGAGCGGCAATCGACAATGCAACATATGACGGGCTTTTCCCGGTAATTTCATCAATACCGATTGGACATACGAGCAACTCTAGCATTGATTCCGTGACTCCAGCCGCCAACAGACGTTTTTTAAACCGAGCACGTTTACTTTTTGACCCTATCAAGCCCAAATATGCAAAACCGCCCCTTGTCAGCAATTCAAGGCAGATTGCCTCATCAAGGCTGTGCGAATGCGTCATCACCAGGTGTGCTGCACCCACGGGGGCATGGCTGGCAATGGCTTCCGGGGCTTTGGCGAGTAACTTTTTAGCCTTGTCTCCCAGATCGGCCGGATATCGGTCATCATCAATATCGACAAGAAAAATCTCAAACCCCAAGCCATCCAGCCGTGGCAGAAGTGCACGGCTCACATGCCCCGCACCATATATGAATAGCGGCCTAAGGGGTGTCGTGATGGGTGCGGAAAATGCGGGTATGCGGGGCATTGGTTCAACCGATAACGGCGGGCCAGAGACTAATGGGTGCGATAAAATGGTTTCGCACGTTACCCCAACACTTAACGCCCGAAGATCACTTTCTTGTTTTGTACTGAATTTTTCCAGCAGAATAGACATCTGGCCACCACAGCATTGACCCATATCAGGACCAAGCGCGATTTTCAGATGCTGACGCTGCCAGCCATCATCCCCACTTGCCAGCATTTTGCGTGCCTGCGCCATAATATCAAATTCTACTGCACCACCGCCAATTGTCTGCCAAATTTCATCTGCAGTAATAAGCATGCGCGCACCGGCATTCCGCGGCGACGACCCCTTTGTTGCTGTCACAGTAACAAGCACAATATCACGCCCATCCGCCAACTCAGACAGGACCTCTCCAAGCCAGCTATTGCGCAAGGCACTGGTGGATCCACCCCTAGACAAAACGAGCCCCAAGCCGGTTTGCACATAACAAAATCCGTTCCGGTGTGGCAGGTGCATCAAGCCCCGGATAAGTTGCGCCGTCAATTTTGTCCCCATTAATGCCAGAAAGCGCATCAGATAGCGCAAGCCATGCACTTATTGCCAGCATAAGTGGCGGCTCACCAACTGCCTTTGATTTGTGAATCGTCTCCTCGCTATTCTCACCTTCCGCATAAAAACCAACCCGCCAATCAAGGGGCCGATCCGCACAGGCCGGGATCTTATAGGTTGACGGTGCATGTGTTGTTAGACGGCCATCTTCATTCCAGACTAGTTCTTCAGTGGTCAACCATCCCAGGCCTTGAATAAATCCACCCTCAATCTGCCCCCGATCAATTGCCGGGTTTAGCGACTTGCCAACATCATGAAGTAAATCGGCGCGTACCAGCCGGTTCTCACCCGTCAGCAAATCAATAATCACCTCTGACACCGCCGCACCATAGGCAAAATAATAAAAAGGGCGGCCACACATTCGGTCCTTGTCCCAGCTCAATTTTGGTGTGGCATAAAAGCCGGTTGCTGATAGTGACACCCGCCCCAGATAAGCACGTTTAACAGCCTCGGCAAATTTCATTGCATCGGCCCCAACATGAACCTGGCCATTGGCAAATATAACATTAGCCTGATCCGTTTGATATTCATCTGCCAGAAACGCGGCAATCCGGTCTTTTATTGTCCGCGCTGCACGCATTGCGGCCATGCCGTTCAAATCCGTTCCCGATGATGCTGCTGTTGCTGATGTGTTTGGCACCTTGCCCGTTGTCGTTGCCGTGATTTTTACCAACGCAGCATCAATCTGGAATTCATGCGCAACAATTTGCGCCACCTTTGTATAAAGACCCTGCCCCATTTCAGTGCCACCATGATTGAGATGTACCGAACCATCATTATAGACATGGACCAATGATCCAGCTTGATTCAAAAAAGTTGTATTGAAGGAAATACCGAACTTCACCGGTGTCAATGCGATACCGCGTTTGACGTATTGGTTAGCGGCGTTAAATTCAGCAATGGCAGCGCGGCGCACCTCATAATCAGATGTTTTAACCAACTCATCAATAATCGGCTGGATCACACAATCTTCAACCTGCTGCCCATAGGGAGTAATCCCGAAAGTAGTGGCATTTTTTTGCGGATAGAAATTCAACCGACGCACCTGCAATGGGTCGAGCCCAAGATGGTGCGCCACCTCGTCCACAACACGTTCAATCCCAAGCATGCCCTGCGGCCCACCAAAGCCGCGAAAAGCGGTGTTAGATTGGGTGTGGGTTTTACAGCAATAATTGGTTATTTTCATATGTGCAATATCATAAGCATTATCAGCATGGCACATGGCACGTGCCGCAATTCCAGCCGATAAATCCCAAGACATACCGCAGCGCAGTGCCTGATCAAATTCAACCGCAAGAATGCGCCCCCTAGAATCAAACCCGGCTCGATAATCAATGCGGCAATCATGGCGTTTGCCAGTGATCATAAAATCATCATCACGATCATAAATGGTTTTGGCTGGTTGATTAGTTAAATGCGCTGCCAATGCCGCCGTCATGGCCGGTAAATTACCCTGACTTTCCTTGCCACCAAACGCCCCACCCATACGCCGTGTTTCCACCGTGACGCCATGATTGCCAATGCCCAACATTTCAGCTGTTTTATGCTGAATTTCGCTTGGATGCTGGGTTGAACAAAACAGCTGGATATCGCCATCTTCCCCCGGAACGGCAAGGGCGGCTTGGCCTTCAAGGTAAAAATGTTCCTGCCCACCAGCATAAAGGCGGCCATTTATCTGGTTCGGGGCTTCAGCAAGGGCTTTTGACGGATCCCCTTTGGTCATTTTACCCGGACTTGCCAGTAACGAGCCGGCATCCATCGCCTCATCAATTGTCAGTATTGCTGGCAATGGCTCATACTCAATATTTGCTAGCCCAATTGCATGGCGCGCCGATGCAAGATCAATCGCCGCCACTGCAAAGACCGACTGGCCGATATAGCAAACTTCATCGACAGCAAAAATCGGGTCATCATGGAACATTGGCCCGCAATCATTAACACCCGGAATATCGGATGCGGACATCACGGCCACCACGCCAGGCGCTGCTACCACTGCCGATAAATCCATTCCCCGAATCCGCGCATGCGCATGCTGGCTTTGGCCAATCAATACAGTCAGGCAATTTGCCGATGTAGCAATATCGTCAACATAGATTGCCCGTCCCGATACATGCTTGACGGCACTGTCATGATGCTGGCTTGTAAGGATATCACCCTTGATCCGAGATTTTGCAGCCATATCACCATCCATCCAGACTAGCAGCAAGCCCCTGCCCTGCAAGCCGCATTTGTTTGCCAGAAATAAGTTCCAATCCATATTTGACAAGCAGGTTCTGAGCAGTCAAAAGCCGGTACCTGGCAGAACCTCGCATATCTGACATTGGCGTGAAATCGTCTGCCAACGCCGCCCCGGCCTTTTTAAAATGCGCAATGTCCAGGGGGTTCCCAGCAAGCGCTGCTTCGGCATGGCTGGCACGTTTCGGAATTCCCGCCATGCCGCCAAAAGCAAGCCGCACCCCTTCCATCATTCCATCAATAATCTCCAGGTCGGCCGCCAGCATCACCGCCGAAATATCCTGATCAAAACGTTTGGATATTTTATAGCAGCGTAGATTTGGCTTTGTGCCTTTCGGTATCAGCAACGCCGAAACAAATTCGCCCACCTTGCGGTCCTGTTTGCCATAATCAAGAAAAAAATTCTCTAGCTTGACCAAACGGCTGGTACCGCCTTTGGTTAATTCAACCGCACCATTGAGGCTGATCAAGACCGGTGGCAAATCACCAATGGGCGAAGCATTGGCAATGTTACCGCAAACCGTACCACTGCTGCGTACCTGTAATGCCCCAAACCGGCGCAGTAATTCGGCGCATTGGGGTAAATCTTCTGCAACATACGATAAGAGTTGCTGATGCGTGACTGCCGGGTTAATGCGAATGAAATCACCATCATCATTAATCGCGTCAAAGCCAGCCACGCCACCAGTCCAAATCATTTTCTCCAGCTTGCGGTGCTGTTTTGTGACCCATAGGCCAACGTCGGTTGCCCCGCCAATAATTGTTGCATCTGGATGTTCTGCGTATAGTTTGGCAAAGCTTGCGCTGGTTGCCGGCACCATGAACTGGCTACCATCTTTGTCACAGCAAACATCCTGCCCACTATCGAGGCCCAAAAGAAGATCTAGGTCGTCATTATGCCTGTTCTCGTAGCCGGTATCATTTAGCGATGCGGCCGCTGCCACAATGGGCCGATAACCAGTACAGCGGCACAAATTACCGGCAATGGTATCATCCACCTCTTCGGGCGCAAGCCCGCTACTATTTTGGTAGGCAGTATAAAGCGTCATCACAAAGCCAGGCGTGCAAAACCCGCATTGCGATGCGTCATTCTTCACCATTGCCTCCTGCACCGGATGCAGTTGATTACCGCAAGTGGCGAGCCCTTCAACCGTTCGAATAGCAGCACCATTGACCATACCCATAAACAGAATGCAGGCATTAACCGGACGATAGACTAAATTTCCTTTAGCATCGGGGCGCGCAATCGAGACTGTGCAGGCCCCGCAGTCACCCTCGCCGCAACCCTGTTTGGTGCCGCGTAAATGAGGCTGGTATCGAAGCCAGTCAAGTAAGGTCATATCACCGGCACAACCGCTGCTATGGTGAATGGTACCATTTAAGACAAAGCTGATTTCGCGTCGCATAAAACCTCCGCGCCTAGCTACCGCGATAGGTTGAATAACCATAGGCTGAAAGCAATAACGGCACATGATAGTGCTGCTCCGAATCTTCAACACCAAAGTTAATAACAACATCGTCAAGAAACGGAATTTCTGGAAGATCATCCCCGCAGCGGCGGAGATATTCAGCCACTTTAAACAGTAACTGATACCTCCCCTTCTGCATTGCATCACCAGCAAGCAATGGCACATCGCAGCGGCCATCATCATTGGTTTTGGTGGTTTTAATCAGCACAGACACATCGCCATCAAGGCGAAACAGATCAATCGACAGGCCCGATGCCGGACTGCCGCGGGATGTATCCAAAACATGAGTTGTTAAACGGCCCATGAAATATCATCCTTGATGCGAGGGTTTTATCAACGACTTTACAAAACAAACGATGACATTTACACACTGATATTGCAAATCAAATTGGACATCCCGAAAAATCATGTCAACATGAAAACGTTCATATTTTATTCCGTTTTAGCAGCAACTAATGGGTATAGATGATGATTGAACCTTCACCACATGAATTGTCCCGAACGGCGTTCATTGCCAAATTTGGGGGGATTTACGAACATTCTCCATGGGTTGCAGAAACGCTTTACGATCAAGGGTTGAGCAAGAATGATAGCGACCCGAAAAAGCTCTCCGAGCGGATGGTGACAATCGTTGATGCGGCTGGTGATGAGCGACAGATGGCGCTTTTATGTGCCCACCCTGAACTGGCTGGAAAGCTGGCCATGTCCGGTTCATTAACCGCCGAGTCTAAAGCGGAGCAAGCAAGTGCACGACTTGACCAGTGCAGCGCCGAAGAATTTGCCGAATTTAAGAACTTAAACCGGCGCTACCAAAAAACTTTTGGCCATCCATTTATCATTGCCGTCCGGGGCCTCAATCGAACCAAGATTTTGGCCGCATTTCGGGAACGCGTGAACCATTCAGCCCAGGTCGAGTTTCGTACCGCGCTCGCCGAGGTGCATAAAATTGCAAAATTGCGTCTTGATCAGCTGGCCGCAGGCAAAGGCTAGAGGAGAATTCCAAAACTAGCGTCAAGAAATAGAGAGAGAGCAAATGAGTGAACAGCCAACCATCTTTGCTGGCTAATCAACCCAATAGCATTTTGAATCAAGCAATCTATCGCATGACTTTACTTGGTTTCACTGCCCGAATGAAAATTGAACACCGCACCATCCTTGATCCCGCTAGGCCAACGAGCCGTTACAGTTTTCAACTTGGTATAAAAGCGCACGCCTTCCATGCCATGAATTGAATGATCGCCAAACATCGAAGCTTTCCAGCCGCCAAAGCTGTGATAGGCAACTGGCACCGGAATTGGCACATTCACGCCAACCATGCCAACATTAACATTACAGGCAAATTCACGTGCCGCATCGCCATCCCGGGTAAAAATGGCGGTACCATTTCCATATTCATGACTTATCACGAGGTTTACAGCTTCATCATAGGTTTTCGGCCGCAAAACGGATAAAACCGGTCCAAAAATTTCATCGCGATACACGGACATATCGGCTGTCACATGGTCTAGCAGCGTTCCCCCAACAAAGAACCCATTCTCATAACCTTGCAAAGACAGACCCCGACCATCGACAACAACGCTTGCACCATCTGCCTCGCCCTGGTCAATATAGCTAAGAATGCGGTCTTTTGACTGAGCGGTGATAACCGGGCCCATTTCAACACCGGGCTCGTCATATTGGCCAATTTTAAGCGCGCGAACTTTTGGAGCCAATGCTTCGACAAACCGGTCACCAGTCTCATCACCTACCGCGAGTACAGCGGACACTGCCATGCAACGTTCACCTGCTGAACCATAGGCCGCCCCCATCGCCGCATCTACTGCCTGATCCATATCAGCATCAGGCATGATGATCATGTGATTCTTTGCGCCACATAGTGCTTGAACTCGTTTGCCTGCGGCCGAGCCACGGCTGTATATATATCTACCAATCGCGGTTGACCCAACAAAGCTGATCGCCGCGATATCGGGATGGTCAAGAAGCGCATCGACCGCTTCCTTATCGCCATTTACCACATTCATACAGCCATCAGGCAAACCTGCCTCGCTCAGCAACTGTGCAAGATAAAGTGGTGCTGCAGGATCGCGTTCAGATGGCTTCAATATAAAGGTGTTGCCGCAAGCAAGCGCCATGGGGAACATCCACATTGGCACCATTGCTGGGAAATTAAAGGGGGTAATTCCAGCAACAACACCAACCGGTTGGCGAAGCGAATAGCTATCAACTGAACCCGCTACCTGCGCGGAATACTCACCTTTAAGTAAATGCGGAATACCGCATGCGAATTCAACCACCTCTAATCCACGGGCAACTTCACCCTTCGCATCATCAAGTGTTTTTCCATGTTGTGATGAAATCATTTCGGCAACTGCACTTAAATTCTTGATAATCAAATCACGAAAATTGAACATTATTTGTGCACGCTTTGCTGGCGGGGTACTCGCCCATCCGGGCAATGCAGCCTTGGCAACAGAAACTGCAGCATCAACTTCGGTCGCACTAGCCAATGGCACTGAGGAGACAGCCGCCCCGGTTGCCGGATTGTAAACATTTTGCGAACGTCCGCTGGTGCCCGCTATCGCTGCGCCTTTTATGAAATGCATGTCTGTCATAATTGTCTCACATGATCGCCGGTCTGGAAGAGCGGTCATTCTTAACTAATTCACTTGAAACGGTACTTCCACTCTAACCTTTTTTCTAACAAGTGCAAGTCACGCCTCTCAACCACTTTTTGGATCTTGATACGGCAGGCTACGGATTACCATTTTCGTTTTTTTGAAATGAGCGTTTGGTTTTTACGTGTTTAATTGTATAAATCCATATGGAAATTTGGGTCCTATTTGCTGTTCTCGCAGCCGCGACACAGGCACTTCGTACTGCAGTTCAACGCCGCATGGTTGCGCCACTTGGAAGCTATGGCGCCGCATATATCCGTTTTTCGTATGCCTGCCCGATTGCCTGGCTGTGTTTATTGGTGTATTTGGGCGCCACTGGTGAGGTGCTTGCGAGCCTTCCTTTTACCTTCTGGGCATGGATTAACATTGCCGCATTAACTCAAGTAATTTTCACGATTCTCCTCGTTCAGCTTTTCAGTCATCGTTCCTTTGCTGCAGCGGTGGCATTTTCCAAAACTGAAGTCCTGCAAACAGCTGTTTTTGAAGCCTTGATCCTTGGCGTTGTAGTTACAGTTCAAACTGGCATTGCCATTGCCGTTGGAGTGTTTGCAACTGTAATGTTGGCATTTGTAAAAACCAATTTGTCAATTAGCAACATCCAGCAAAGCCTGCTTAGCCGGCAAATGGCAATTGGGCTTGCTGCTGGTGCCTTTCTGGGATTTTGCACAGTGGCTTATGGAGCTGCAATGCAAGCCATGACCGGGGGTAGCTTGCTAAATAACGCAATCTATGCAGCAGCTATAGGCGTGACAATCCAAGCAGCGTGTTTTGGGGCCTATCTTTATGTCGCTAAACGCACCGAGTTTATTGCCAGCTTTTTAGAATGGCGGAAGGCAGGCCTAGCAGGTGTTTGGGCATCGATCTGCAGCATCTGCTGGTTTGCCGCCTTCTTGAGTCACGAAGTTGCGCCAGTACGCGCTGTCGGGCAGGTGGAGTTGTTATTCAGTATTGGCTTCTCAATTCTTTATTTTAAGGAACGCGTTACTCGACTAGAACTAATGGCAATGGTCCTTCTCGCCTTTTCTATCATAATGGTTTTATTGGACTAATTCAGGTCGAAACTCCGGCTTCGCTGCTCTGGCATCAGCCTGAATTAGGTTGTATTAGTCTACCCTGCCTTCTTGATTGACAAGAACTTACAGCAACCTTAATACTTGAAGGACTTGCTTTACCTTTTTTATTGTAAACAACCTTAACAGCCATCGCTGCCAGACCCCCCTACAACAAATTTAGAGTGCTGTTCTCGTGGAAAAATTCCTAACATCTATTGGTATTTCAGATGTCAAAAGCATTGTTCATAACCCCTCATACGATCAGCTTTACGAAGACGAACTCAAACCTGATCTTGAAGGGTTTGCGCGTGGCCAACTAACCGAACTTGGCGCAGTAAACGTATTGACGGGTGAATATACTGGCCGATCACCAAAGGATAAATTCATTGTCATGGATGACACTACCCGCGACAGCTACTGGTGGAATGGAAATGGCACAAAAAACGACAATAAACCAATTGATCTTGGTGTCTGGAATGAACTCAAAGCACTTGCTGGAAATCAGTTAAGCGGCAAGAAACTGTATGTTGTTGATGGATTTTGTGGAGCAAACAAAGATACTTGCATGAGGGTTCGCTTTGTTATGGAAGTAGCATGGCAGGCGCATTTCGTCAAAAACATGTTTATCCGGCCAAATGATGAGGAATTAGCCAATTTTATCCCTGATTTTACTGTTGTAAACGCGTCCACGGCAACCAATCCCGATTGGGAACGCCACGGTATGAACTCGCCAACCTTTGTTGCCTTTAATCTGACCGAGCGCATGCAACTCATTGGAGGCACCTGGTATGGCGGGGAAATGAAAAAAGGCCTTTTTTCAGTAATGAATTATCTTTTACCGCAAAAAGGCATTGCCTCGATGCATTGTTCTGCAAACTGCGGTGCCGGTGGTGATGTTGCATTGTTTTTTGGGCTCTCAGGCACCGGTAAAACGACCCTTTCCGCATCATCAAACCGCAGCTTGATTGGTGATGATGAGCATGGCTGGGACGATGACGGTGTTTTCAATTTCGAAGGAGGCTGTTACGCCAAAACCAGCGATCTAAGCGCCGAAAGCGAGCCTGAGATTTACCAAGCTATTCGCCGTGATGCACTTCTTGAAAACGTGATGGTAGATAATGCTGGCAAGGTTGATTTTAAGGATACAAGCCTGACATTGAACACACGCGTCTCCTACCCAATCCATCATATCAATAATATCGTAGAGCCCGTCTCTAAGGCAGGGCACGCCAAAAATGTCCTGTTTTTGACCGCCGATGCATTTGGGGTTCTTCCAGCAGTATCAATTCTCGATGATGCGGCAACGCAATACCATTTCCTGTCTGGATTTACCGCAAAA
>CACEJY010000050.1 GCA_902559985.1 uncultured SAR116 cluster alpha proteobacterium
CTCGCTTGTCGTTGATAATGCAGAGGTGGAGTCTCTAGGCAAAGGTAGGAATGGGCGCATGTTGGTCAATCAAACGCCATTCTATGCAGAGTCAGGTGGCCAGATTGGTGACGTTGGGACGGTCAGCTGGGATAGCGGTTCGGCAAGGATCACCGATACGAAAAAGACACCATCGGGAATTTTTATTCATCAGATTGATATTGATGCAGGCACGCTGGTAAAGGGGCAAGATGTTCGCCTGCAAATTGATGTGGAGCGCCGTCTTAGGTTACGGGCCAACCATTCAGCAACACATTTGTTGCATGAGGCTTTGCGCCTCGTTCTCGGTGATCATGTTGCGCAAAAAGGGTCGTTGGTCAGCCCAGATCGGCTGCGTTTTGATTTTTCTCACCAGAAAGCGGTTTCGGCTGATGAACTGGATCAGGTGCAGAAAATTGTGAATGAGCGGATCAGGATGAATTCGGCGGTATCAACTCGAATTATGACGCCTGATGCTGCGATTGAGCTGGGGGCACTTGCATTGTTTGGTGAAAAATATGGCGATGAAGTACGGGTTGTACAAATGGGTGGCATGGCCGCTGATAACCCGAACAAAGCTTGGTCGGTTGAATTGTGCGGTGGCACACATGTGGAGCGTACCGGCGATATTAGCTTGCTAAAAATCATTTCAGAATCCGCCGTTGCTGGCGGTGTGCGCCGGATCGAGGCAGTTACCCATCTAGGCGCTGCTTCTTGGATTGATGCCCGTGATGCCATTTTGACAAAGACTGCTGACTTGTTGAAGGTTGCCCCAGAGCAGCTTGCTGAACGTGTGGCCCAACTTGTTGAAGATCGAAAAAAAGCCGAACGCGACATTAGCCAACTACGTCGGAAAATTGCGGCCGGTGGTATTGGTAACGAATCCGGCTCTGATGCTGCAGATGGCGGTAATGTCATCAATGGTGTGACCTTTGTTGGGCGCTTGCTTGAAGACACACCGGCACGCGAATTGAAATCGATGGCAGATGAAATAAAATCTTCGCGAGAAAAAGCAGTTATATGTCTTGTGGCGACTGATGCTGGCAAGGCGTCAATTGTGGTGGCGGTTACTGCTGATATAACCGATCAAAAAAATGCGGTTGACCTTGCAAAAATTGGTTCGACTGTGCTTGGCGGCGGCGGCGGCGGTGGGCGCTCTGACATGGCGCAGGCTGGTGGCCCAAATGCTGATAAAGCGGCGGAGGCGCTAAAAGCGGTTGCGGCCGCATTGTAGTTAAATTACCGATTTTTCGGCCCACTCATCAGTCCGTTTGGTAGTTTCGCCCGAACCCAAACGGTGGTATTTTGATGATAAAGTGCAAAAGGCATAAAACATGGCAGACACATTGTACCCTGATCTTGTTTATACCAAGGTCGACGAAGCGCCAGAACTCGCAAGCGCTTCGCTTTTGCCAATAATTAACCGCTTTGTTAAAGCAGCCGGATTAACTGTTGGTCGCCGCGATATTTCCCTTGCAGGGCGGGTGATTGCCGCATTTCCCGATTATCTAACCGATGCCCAGTGCCAGTCGGATGATCTTGTCGAACTCGGTAAATGGGTGAAAAGACCAGAAGCTAATGTGGTAAAGCTACCAAACATTTCAGCGTCGATACCGCAGCTTGTGGCTTGTATCAATGAATTACAGGCACAAGGGTACAACTTGCCTGATTACCCTATTGCTCCGAAAAATGACGAAGAACGAGCCATTGCCTCGCGTTATGATGCGATTAAGGGCAGTGCCGTCAACCCGGTTCTACGTGAGGGTAATTCTGATCGGCGCAGTGCGTTGGCGGTAAAGAAATATGCTCAAGACAACCCGCATTCGATGGGACTTTGGAACGATGGGTCAAAAACCCATGTATCGGCAATGTCATACGGTGATTTTGTTTCGAACGAAAAATCAGCCACACTGACTGACACCGACGCTGGTATCGCAAGAATTGAATTTGAGGATGCAAATGGTAAAATTACGATTTTGAAAGATGGACTAGACTTAAAAGCCGGCACTGTTGTTGACGCGTCTTTTATGAGTGTTCGCGCATTACGGGCATTTTTGCGTGAACAGTTGGCTGAAGCAAAACAAATGGGCGTTTTGTTCTCACTGCATCTAAAAGCAACCATGATGAAAGTTTCGGACCCAATCATTTTCGGTGAAGCGGTTGCCATTTTATTAGAAGATTTTGCTGAAGAACATGGCACAATATTGAATGAACTGGGTTTGGATTATAAGCTTGGTCTTGGTGATCTTGAGGCTCGTATTGCCACTCTCAAGGGAACGACACGCGAGGAGTTGGACGCGAGTTTAAAGGCTTGCCTCAGGAAAAATCCACCACTTTATATGGTCAATTCTGACAAAGGTTTGAGCAATTTCCATGTTTCATCCGATGTTATTATCGATGCCTCGATGCCAGCTCTGATTAGGGCCGGTGGTAAAGGATGGGGGCCAGATGGCAGGGAGCAAGATTGTAAATGCGTTATTCCTGATAATTCCTATGCACCGATTTATGATGAAACTATAAAATTTTTCAAAGAAAATGGTGCCTTAGACCCAAAAACTGCAGGGTCTGTTTCTAACGTTGGCCTGATGGCCCAAAAGGCAGAGGAATATGGGTCGCATCCAACAACCTTTCAAATGACCGGTGTTGGAGTAGTCCGCTATATTTTGGCTAATGGTGATATTCTGCATGAGCATCACGTTGAAAAGGGCGATATCTGGCGTTCATCTACCACTAATAAGGCACCGATTGAGGATTGGGTTCGGTTGGGGCTCGCTCGTCAGAGGGCAACAGGAGCAGAAGCCATCTTCTGGTTGAATGAAGACCGGCCTCACGATGCGGAGATCATCGTATATGTCAAAGCCATTTTCAAACAGCTCGGTGTGGAGGAGTCATCAGTCAAAATCATGGCACCCCGCGCGGCAACGAGGTTTTCACTTGAAGCCATCACCGCGGGTAAGGATTGCATCTCAATCACTGGTAATGTGCTTCGTGATTATTTGACTGATCTGTTTCCCATCCTCGAGCTTGGAACATCGGCTAAGATGCTGTCTGTTGTCAAGCTAATGAATGGTGGCGGTATGTTTGAAACAGGGGCAGGTGGGTCCGCACCTAAGCATGCTCAGCAATTGGTCGAAGAAGGGCATTTGCGCTGGGACTCGCTTGGTGAGTTTTGTGCACTTGGTGAATCTTTGAATTTTATTGCTGACTCTTCGGGTAACAAAAAAGCCGGTGTGTTGGGTAAGGCTGTTGATAAGGCTACCCAGATGGGATTGGAAAATAATAAGTCGCCAGCCCGTCATGTTGGGCAAACCGATACCCGTGATAGCCATTTCTACTTCGCTCTCTATTGGGCGGAGGCTCTCGCTGTACAAACAGAAGATAAGGAATTGGCAGACCATTTCACCAAATTAGCTTCAACCCTTCGTGAGAATGAAACCAAAATTGTGGCTGAACTCGGCTCAACCCAAGGGAAACCATGCGATCTTGGGGGTTATTATCATGCCGCTGATGATAAGGTAGAAAACGTCATGCGGCCCAGTTCAACACTAAATAGCATTATTGGCTAACATGCCTAGGCAATACATCAATGATATTCACACAAAGATGTGCTCGAGGAAAAGCCCGCTTTTTGACGGCAAATGATCCTTGGAATGACAGCTAATTAATGCCTTCGTGACCGAGGTTAGGACCCGATGTTTGTAATTAGCTTTACAACTCTATCATTTTTAATGTTGGTGCCGTCCAATTATGCGGTTGCCTCCTCGCCTTCGAAAATAACATCAAGCTTATCCATCAGGCTGTCCAGATCGTCGACCTGATCAAAATGACCTGTATGGCCATGATGCATAAAGCCCTGATCAATAATATTCTGGAACATGAGCAGCATCGAATCCCAATAGCCGTTCAGATTCACAATGATAATGGGCTTTTGATGCAGACCCAATTGACGCCAAGTGATAATTTCCATTGTTTCATCAAGCGTTCCCAGTCCACCAGGAAGAATGATAAAAGCATCGGCAGCATCATACATCATCGCCTTTCTTTCATGCATTGAGTCAATGATATGCAAATCGGTTACGCCCTTATGGCCAACTTCAACATTATCTAAAAATTTTGGGATAATACCAGTAACCCTACCATTGCCGGCAAGCATACCGTCGGCCACGGCGCCCATGAGGCCCAACTTTCCGCCACCATAAACGAGGCCAAGATCGCGTGATGCAAGCATTTGGCCCATTTGATATGCTGCGTCTCGATAGAATGTATTGATGCCAGAAGCGGCACCGGTAAAAACACAAACTTTTTTCATCCAAAAACACCTGTTCATCTGAAATTAATAAGGCTTCAAACTCCTACCATTGAACCTTAACTCAAATAGCACTAGTCTGTTAACTATCATTCATAATTGAGCGGGTAATGGAACCAGTGCGCACCATTCTTTACATCTTATTTGCAGTGGGCGGTATCCTGGTTGTGTTGGCGCTTTCGATGGTTTTTTCGGATAATGAGTTGGCGCAGATAAAACCTCAGAGTGAGACAATTGAGCTTGAAACTTCTGAGATAATGTCGAGTGGGATAAAAACCAATGATCAATTGATGACTAGTGCTGAAACGGTGGCCAAGCCTACACGCTCAGATATTGATGCTCCCAGCATGCTTAAAATTGATATTGCAAGAGTTAAACCCGATGGCGCCGCTGTGTTTGCTGGTACGGCGGCACCCAATGCGGAGATCCGTATTTTTGAAGGTAAAATATTTCTTGGTAAAACTGTCGCTAATTCAGCAGGTGAATGGGTAATAATTCTTGAAAAATCTCTAGCCGTTGGCCAGCATCTGATTTCTATAGCAATGGAGCGTGACGATGGATCAACTGCGTTTGCTGATGTGAGATTGGCCGTCGAAATATACGAGGATGCTGCAACAAAACCATTGGTCGCCTTGTTACCAGAAACTTCAACTGAAGTGCCCGTTTTGATCCAATCACCCGATGATGGAAAGTCTGTGACATCACAACTAGCGGGAACCATTAGTAGCAACAGCAACGAGGTCAAACAGGAAAATGCGGGTGCTATCCCAATTGTCAATGGTTCGGCCAGTGGTGGCGTTGATCTGACCGTTACCGCAACTAAAGATAGGGCGAAAAGGGTCTCGGCGACAATTGTTCCAACAGCAATTGTTTGGCGGAATGCCGCGCACATTCTCATTTCTGGTACTTCACGGGGCGGGGTGCGGGTGATTGCAAATGACACAAAAGCCCCGTTTGGTGAGGCGCTTGTTCTCGCGGATGGTGCTTGGCAGATTGCGGGCAGTCTGAATTTGGAAAAAATAAAGCATCATCTTAAATTTGAGTTGGTGAATGATAGGGATAAAACTGTTGCAAATTATACTCTGCCCCTTACTTCGCGTGATCTTGCTAAGGGGCAGAATGGGACACCGCTTGTTGTTGTTAATAAGGGCGATGCCCTGTGGCGCATTGCCTATCGCCGGTTTGGAGACGGAATCAGGTATGTGGATATTGTCAGGCGTAATCAGAGAGACATTGTGGATCCTGATTTGATTTATCCAAAACAGATTTTTGCTGTGCCAAAATCCAAGAGAGATGCAACAAATCCGAATTAACACTCTATACTGGGGCATCTTAAAGTCCTGCTAAAGGTCACTTCATTGATAGCAAATGAGTTCACACTATGATTTTGGGACCGAATTGGAGCGTTGCTGATGACGGTTGGCCAGTTTTGGCTTTGGCTGGAATTATCACGATTTTAACAAGTATTATCTTTTTGCCCCTTGGTTGTTTTCTGCTTGGCATGATGGTTTGGCTGACCCATTTGCTGCGTGTGCCGAACCGCAACATTAATGCTGATGATCAAACCATCTATGCGCCATGCGATGGTGTAATTCTGGAGATCGTGCAAGATATATTTCCTGATGGGCTTGCCAACTATGCAAAACCGGCCCAGCGTATAACAATTCAAACGCGGCTATATGACGCGCAATTGCAAACTAGTCCAATAACCGGACATATTGTCGAAAATCACCTTCTGCCTGGCTTGTTTGAAAATTGGGGTGATTCTCCAGCCAGTTGGCAAGCTGCGAGATTGGTAAATGAGCGCCGCGAAATTCACTTTTGTGATCCATTTGACCGTGTAGTTGTTTTAGTTCAGATGGGCAGTAAAACTGCACGCCAACTGATTTGCCGGTTGTTGGAAGGGAAATTTGTTCAGGCGGGAAGTCCAATTGGTATGGCCCGTGTAGCCGGGGTAGTAGATCTTTACATACCGACGGAGTGCAAAATCTTGACCGTGGCTTGTCAGCATGTGATTGCAGGGGAAACAGCACTGGCAAAATTTGCCGCTGAACCTTCTAAAAATGAAAACCCCAAGTCAAATCAGGGTTAAAGATAGTGTTTGACGCGCAGATTCGTCCCCTTGTGGATCGATTATTAAACCCGGTTGGTAAGGAGCTAGCCACCCGAGGGGTGAAGGCAAACCATGTTACCATTATCGGTTTGCTCCTTGGCTTGGCTGCGGCTGTGTGCGTTGCATTTCAGCTATTTGATGTCGCGTTTTGGCTTATTTTGCTTAGTCGCTTTGCTGATGGGTTGGATGGGGCTGTCGCCCGTGCCAGTATGACCACAGATTTTGGCGGCTATTTGGATATTGTTTGTGATTTTGTGTTTTATAGTTCCATCCCCGTTGCCTTTGCGGCTGCTCAGCCCGAAAATGGGCTAGCGTCATCATTCCTTATTTTCAGTTTTATTGGAACTGCAAGCAGCTTTCTAGCCTTTGCGATATTCGCCGAGAAACACAATATTTCAACAGAAATCCGGGGTAAAAAAGCCTTTTACTTCCTTGGTGGGCTGACTGAGGGGACTGAAACCATCCTTCTGCTCCTTGCAATGGTCATCTGGCCCAGCTATTTCATCTTCATGGCTTTTGGATTTGGACTCTTATGCTGGGTCACAACGATGACCCGTGTTTATGCTGCATACTGCCAATTTAGTGATTAGCTGTAGTTGCAGTTTAGCAACTTGGGGTCGACGATTAAGTGTTAAGCTAGGTTTGACTCACTAAAAAAGAAAGGCACTTAAACACGATGAAATTTGGCATTGGACAATCGACTGCACGTGTTGAAGACCGACAATTGCTTGTTGGGGCGGGCTGTTACAGCGATGACGTAGCGCCTGGTCAAGGGTTGCGCATTGCCTTCTTGCGGGCGCCCCATGCGCATGCGCGGATGCCCGCTCCTGATGTTAGTGCTGCCCGGGAACTGGCTGGGGTTCGACTTGTTGCAACGCAGGCCGACTTAGATGCCGATAATATTGGTGATATTGAGTGCCAGTTTAGCCCACCTTTGATTGGAGGTGGCACAATGCAGCTTGTCAGCAAATCTCCTATGGTGCGCGATGTTATCCGTCATGCGGGTGAAATTATTGCCATGGTTGTAGCTGAGACCGAGGACATAGCACAATTTGCAATCGAACGAATCAAAGTTGAGTACGAGTCAATGCCAGCAGTTACTGATGTTTACGCGGCAATGAAGGAGGATGCACCGCAATTATATGACTGTTATCCAAATAACATTGCCTTTAAATGGGGCACTGGTGATCTTGATGGCGCTGAACAGGCAATGAAAGCCGCCATTGCCAATGGTCATAAAATTGTTGAGATCGACGTAGTAAATAACCGCGTGGTGATCAATTCAATGGAAACCCGTCCAATGGTTGTGTCTCCGGGTAAAAAACCGGGCTCGCTGGATATTTGGTGTGGCACACAGGGCGTTGTTGGAATTGCTGAGCAAATTGCTAAATGCCTGTCGATGGACCCGGCCGATGTTCGTGTTCGTACTGGCGATGTTGGCGGTAGCTTTGGCTTTAAGATATTCCTTCATCCAGAGCAGGTCTGCATTGCTTGGGCGGCGCGTAAACTTGAGGTAATGGTGCGCTGGCAGCAAAGCCGCTCTGATTGTTTCTTATCTGATTTACATGGGCGTGATAACAGGTCGCAGGCGCGCGCAGCAATCGATGAAACAGGGCATATTCTGGCGCTTCAGGTCACGGCCCACGCCAATATGGGCGCGTGGCTCTCGAACTTTTCAACCTATATCCCCACTTTGTCTGGATGTCGTACGCTGACCACCGTCTATGATATCAAGGCTGTAAGCCTGCAGGTTATAGGGGTGATGACCAACACCCCGGCGGTAGACGCGTATCGTGGTGCTGGAAGGCCGGAGGCAAATTATCTGATGGAACGGCTGATGGATCATATCGCTGCTGAAACGGGATATAGCCGTCTAGATGTACGCCGCGTAAATATGATTAAAGCAGATCAAATGCCCTATGAAATGGTATCAGGTGGTACCATTGACTCTGGCGACATTCCTCAATTGTTCGAAGCTGCAATCAAACAGGCGGATGTCGCTGGATTTGCCCATCGTCGAGCACAATCAGATAAGCAAAACAAGCTTCGTGGAATTGGCTTTGGTATGTATCTTGAGCAATGTGGCGGCGGAACGGACGAAGGGGTTGATGTCGAATTTCAAGAAGATGGCCGCATAATCCTTTATGGCTCGCAGCAATGCAATGGGCAAGGGCATCGTACCACAGTGACGCAAATCCTGTCAGATTATTTGGGATATGATGCGGATTTAATAACCGTACACCAAGGAGACTCGAGTCGCAGTCCACGCGGTACAACGGGCGGGGCGCGTATGACTTCAGTTCTTGGTTCAGCAGCGGCGAAGGCGGCTGCGAACATTATTAATGTGGCGACACCGCTCGCCGCTGAGTTGCTCGATTGTGAAACAAGTGCGCTGGTGTTTTCTGATGGCTTGTTTTTGGTTAGTAATACAAACCGGTCACTTGCAATCGAAGACCTCGTACGTCGTCTTGCAAAGTCCGGCCAAATGCACCTGTTGAACTGCGTTCAGTCCTATGAAACCGATGGTGCTACCTATCCATACGGTTGCCATATTGTCGAGGTTGAAATTGACAGGATGACCTGCGCTGTTCAGATTGCCCGGTATAGCGTGATGGATGATTTTGGCCTCGTAATCAATCCGATGACGCTTGCGGGACAAATTCATGGCGGTATTGCACAAGGTGTTGGGCAGGCATTACTGGAACATGTTGTTTATGATGGGTCTGGCCAGCTTCTCGCTGGATCATTGATGGATTATGCCTTACCGCGAGCCGATCATTTTCCCAATTTCGTAATTGACATGCGTAATACACCATGTGCCAATAATTTGCTTGGCATCAAGGGAGCTGGCGAGGCGGGGGCAATTGGTGCTCCGCAAGCTGTAATTTCGGCCGTGTGTGATGCGCTGCAAATTACTCATATTGACATGCCAGCAACGCCGTTGGAAATCTTCAATGTAACAAAGGCAAGAACAAACCCGAAAACAGTAAATGAAAAGACAAGTGGATGAGTGAGAAAATCAATAGAGCCGATAGTGAATGGCGTGAGAGATTAACAGAAGAACAGTTCCGAGTTGCCCGAAAACATGGCACTGAACTGGCATTTTCTGGTCGGTTGGATAAGCATTGGGAAAAGGGTGTTTATTGCTGTATATGCTGTTACAACCGTTTATTTTCATCGGACACAAAGTTTGATTCTGGGTCTGGCTGGCCCAGCTTTTTTGCACCGATTGATGCAGCTAATATTGGTGAAACGGTTGATACGAGCTTTTTTATGCGCCGTACCGAAGTGCATTGTGTAAGGTGTGATGCGCATCTTGGCCATGTGTTTCCCGATGGTCCTGAGCCTACTGGTCTCCGCTATTGCATTAATTCAGCATCACTGGATTTTATCGAAGACGAATAGGGAGGTAACGTATGCCAACGCGGACCTGTCCGGGTAGGCCACTTTTATTCTGCTTACCTTCCTGTCCACTGCCTTACAGCCATTTTTTATGCAGTCTTCCGCCGTTGTGGTTCTTGCCATGATGACGACGTTTTAGTTGGGAAATTTCAACATCATCAAGCATACCGTTACTGTCTCTGTCCATACGCTTGAACATGGCTACTAGCCGCGCGTTAAACTCAGCCTCGTCAATCTGACCATCGTCGTTGCGGTCCAGCTTTT
>CACEJY010000051.1 GCA_902559985.1 uncultured SAR116 cluster alpha proteobacterium
ATATATTTCATTTTCTGTTCCTTCGGTAAAATTTTAAAATGGTAAAACGAATCAAGATGTGCGTAGGTTACATCGGCAATCACTCAAAGGTTGGGTGAGAGGTTGCCAGGCCTAGATGCGACAATTGTCATCATTGAGGGAAATAGAGGCAGAAAAGCGGCGCGGCTGTGATCATTCCTAGGTAATAGATTGGTATTATTTGGGCTACGAATTGTCGTGATTAAGGCAGTATGACTTGCTTTTGACCACGGCCGCACATAGGTTTGGAGCATGTTAGGAAATGGCGGGTCGGAAACATGCCAGCATGGCCTGCGAATAATATCAAACAGGAAATGGCTCCATGTCCCAACCGCTAAAAACAGGAACTGTATCAGAAGCTGGACCACCAAATGCTATGCCATGGGTGGAGGGCAAGACCCGCGTTTTCGGCGTGATTGCACATCCGACGGATCATGTTCGCGCTCCAATGGTATTTAACCCGCATTTTGCCGCAACTGGTCTGCCTCATGTGATGGTGCCGATTGATGCACCACCAACTCGGTTAGAGGAAATTGTCACTGGATTGCGCGCCATACCCAATTTTGGCGGCTTCGCGGTAACAATTCCGCATAAAATGGCAATAGCTGATTTGTGTGATACGCTTGGCACTGCGGCGGAGCTTACTGGGGCGGTCAATGCCGTGCGATTTGATGATGATGGCAGCATGCATGGTGAAAATTTTGATGGTGCTGGTTTTATCGCTGGATGTCACGGGAACGGGTTTGATGTTGCGAACAAAAATATTTTGCTTGTTGGTGCCGGCGGGGCAGCGCGCGCCATTGCGGTGGCTTTGTGTGAGGCGAGGATAAACAAACTTAATATTGCTAATCGTAACTTTAGTAAGGCCCAAAATCTGGCCCAATTGCTTAGCCAGAAAACTGGCTTTGATAGGGCCACAGCCGTTGCTCTTGCTGATTGCGATGCCAGTGATGCGGACATAGTTATCAACAGCACCAGCCTTGGCCTAAAAGAGGACGACCCGTTGCCATTGCCATTGGATAATTTGAAGGAGGATGCCGTTGTTGCTGATATAATAATGGTACCAGCTCAAACAAAATGGTTGACCGCGGCCAAAGCTGCCGGGTTGAAAGTGCATTATGGGAGACATATGCTTGATTATCAGATGGAATTAATCGGCAAATTTATTGGCGCCTTGTAGTAAAAGTCGGATTCGATGATTGAGTTAGATGTGTCAGATCGCTATAAAGGGCGTTTCGGCGACAGCCAAATTTGTGGAAATGAGGAAATATATGACTGAAAAGCCAAATGTTTGGACTGATGATCGGCTGGAAGGGCTGAAAAAGCTATGGTCTCAAGGCTTGTCTATTTCGCAGATTGGCGAAGCACTTGGGGTGTCACGCAATTCCATCGCCGGAAAAGCGCATCGGATGGGCCTGCCGAAACGGCCATCACCAATCAGTCGTTCAAAAGTTGAAAAACCAAAAGTCGTGGTGCCTGAGATGCCCAAGGAATTACCCCTGCGCCTTGAATTGCGTCAGCTTGAGTGGTCACGTAATAAATGCCTTTGGCCAACTGGCGATCCCAAGAAAAACGGGTTTTTGTTTTGCGGCGAGCCCGTTGTTCCAGGCAAACCCTATTGCTTGAAACATTGCTATGAAGCTTACACAACATCTCGTGACTCCAACTGACCGCTATGTTGAAGCGCCGGGAGAATTATACGCCGCCAGCATTTTTGGTGGCTTCAGTTGATTTGGATATTGACATCCACGATCACCAGACAATCGTAACCACGAAGCTGGCGATAGCACCAAATCCGGAAGTCAATACATCAACCACTCTGCAACTTGATGGTCGCGCGATACAGTTAAAGTCTATTTCTGTCGATGGCGTGCAGCTTAGGGATGATGCGTTTGAGCTTGATGATAATAGAATTCAGATCAGGGGGTTAACAGGCCCGCATATCGTTGAAACGATTACCCAATGCCACCCTGAAACCAATACTGCGCTGGAAGGTTTGTATCTATCGGGCGGCATGTATTGCACGCAGTGCGAACCCGAGGGCTTTAGAAGAATTGGTTATTTTCCGGATCGCCCTGATGTGATGACGGTATTCACCGTTCGTATCGAAGCTGATAAACGATTTTTGCAATTGCTCTCAAATGGCAATCTGGTTGAAACCGGCGATTGCGATAATGACCGCCATTTTGCGATTTGGCACGATCCGCATCCAAAACCAAGCTATCTGTTTGCTGCGGTTGCTGGTGATCTTGACTGTGCTGTCGATCACTTTGTGACA
The DNA here is from genome assembly GCA_902559985.1 of uncultured SAR116 cluster alpha proteobacterium. GTDB lineage: Bacteria > Pseudomonadota > Alphaproteobacteria > Puniceispirillales > Puniceispirillaceae > UBA3439. The sequence continues at coordinate 2,297 of CACEJY010000051.1, forward strand.
ATGTCTGGTCGAAAAGTTGATCTTCATATTTATGTTGAAAAGGGCAACGTTGAGTTGACCCGTCATGCGATGGACTCTTTAAAACGCTCAATGCGCTGGGATGAGGAAGTTTATGGTCTTGAGTATGATCTTGACCTCTTTCAGATTGTTGCGGTTAGCCACTTTAATATGGGGGCGATGGAAAATAAGGGCCTGAATATTTTTAACAGCAAATTTGTGTTGGCTGACCCGAAGACTGCCACTGACACTGATTTGTACCGTGTTGAGTCGATCATAGCGCATGAATATTTCCATAATTGGACGGGTAACCGGGTGACCTGCCGAGATTGGTTTCAGCTTACGCTAAAAGAGGGGCTTACTGTTTTTAGGGACCAGTGTTTTTCAGCTGACATGCATGATGCCGGTATTCAGCGTGCCGATGATGTTTCAATGCTTCGTGCGGCTCAATTCACTGAAGATCGAAGCCCAACCGCGCACCCAATCCGCCCCGAGAGTTACTCAGAAATTAATAATTTCTATACCGCAACAGTATATGAAAAGGGAGCCGAGGTTATTCGTATGCTGGCGGGGTATCTTGGCAAGGACGGGTTCCGACTTGGCATGGACCTATATTTCAAACGGCATGATGGCGCGGCGGTGACTTGTGATGATTTCATTACTGCTTTGGCTGACGCAAATTCTGTTGATTTGTCGGCTTTTGAAGGCTGGTATAAGCAGGCGGGAACACCTGTCCTGACCGCGAATAGAGTGACCATTGAGGATGGCGCTGGCTTTGGTATTGCTTTTAACCAGAAGATCCCTGAAACCGCGGCAAAAACCCCGCGATTGCCGCTGCCGATGCCGGTTCGAATGGGGCTTGTGGGGCATAATGGGACGCCAGTGCCTTTCCGCTTGGCACCTGATGCGCCGTTTGCAGAAGAACATGTTGTGCTGATAACTGGCGAAACACATTTACAGCCGGTTTTTCCCAAAACCACCAGTAAGGTTGTGCCTAGCTTGCTTCGTAATTTCTCGGCACCCGTAATTTTGCGGGATGATTTAACGCCATCCGAGCGACTGCATTTGCTGGCCCATGACGTCGATATGTTCAACCGCTGGGACGCGGCGCAAACATTGGTTGCTGATCAAATCTTGGCAGTTGTAATTGATCCGAAAGGGTCGGTTGATGAGCTGGCAATGATGGCGTTGGGAAATGTACTCGCTGATGGGCTGGCAAATTCTGGCCTGCTTGATATGTTTAAGGCTGGATTGCTGACATTGCCCGCGATTTCTGTTCTTGAAGGTCGTTTGAAGCCAGCAGATCCTATCGCCCTTTTTTATGCTCGCCGCAAGGTAGAAGCCGAGCTTGGACGCATACTAACCCCAAAAATTAGCGAGGTGCTGACCCGCCACTCGGTGCTCGCAGACGGTTCACCGGAATCAACGGAGGTAGATATGAGGAAAACTGCTGGAGGACGGGCATTATTGAATCGTCTTTTGTCTTTGGCAGTTGCCGGCGGTGAACCAAGTGCAATTGAATTTGCTGCGGCACAAGTGCATGATCAGAATATGACCTTGTCGCAAGGTGCCATTGCGGCTTTAAACCATTGCGATCATCCGGCACGCATCAAAGCGATGCAACATTTCCATGATCGTTGGCGGAAATGCTCTCTTGTGTTGGAAAAATGGTTTATGATGGAGTCAATGTCAGTTGTGTCGGGAAATATAGGCCGCCTAAAGTCATTAATGAGCCATCCAGCCTTTGATGAGAACAACCCTAACAAATTGCGCTCGGTTTTAGGGGCCTTTATGAATGGTAATCCAGTGCACTTCTATGCAGAAGACGGGTCTGGCTATGAGTTTATTGGGGAATGTCTTATTGATATTGACGTTCGTAACCCGCAGCTTGCGGCTCGGATGGCATTGCCATTAACCCGAATTGCACAGTATGCACCTTGGCGTCAAGCCCAGATGAGGGTAGCACTGCAAAAGGTGCAAAACGAAGCAAAGTCAAGCGATCTTCGTGAGGTCGTCGACAAGGCATTGGCTGAGACATCAACGAAATCGTAATTTTGGTATACGTAAACCTCTAAATGCTAATAGCATAAAGGGAAAGTCCGCGAGTAATATATCGCGGAGGGTTTTGTTGGGAATATACGATTATGCGCGGTTAGCGGCTCAGGAAGGCGGGAACGTGGCCTGTTTCAGCGAGTGTGTTGCCGGAACAATCTGGCGGTGAGGGTAATTCATCATCGCGGTTATGGTTCTTAATTTTTGCAGCTGGTTTGGAAGTTTCCGTTATCGATTTTGTATTATCCAATTCTGTCAGCTTGTCGTCGGCTGACTTTTCAATGGCTGGTATTCGACCTCGGCCAACGAGCTTGCTACCCTTAGCTGCACCTTTGGCGCTCTCGTCAACGGTCGTTTTTACATTTGCACTTGCGTCCGCATCAATAACTCTTCCATCAATGATTTTGACTAAAGGGATGGGTTTGCCAATCAGCGTCTCGATGAAGCCAACATATTTATGATCGTCCTTGCTTGCGGCGATGGTAAAGGCACGGCCAGATTTTCCTGCTCGACCAGTGCGGCCAATTCGGTGAACATAATCTTCGGCATGGTTCGGTACATCAAAATTAAACACATGGCTCAGGCCAGCAATATCCAACCCTCGCGCTGCAACGTCTGAAGCAATCATCAACGGCACCTCACCGTCCTTAAAGCGTTGTAAAGCTTTTAGCCTCGCAGATTGAGTCATATCACCGTGTAATGCACTCGCCGAGAAGCCGTGATTTGTTAGCGATTTAACCAGAATGGATATGTCACGCTTTCGATTGCAGAAGACAACAGCATTTTTTACTGACTCGTGACGCAATATATCGCGTAGCACCTTCCGCTTACTTTTCAAATCTGTCCAAACAAGATGCTGGGCAACGGTATCGGCGGTTGTGGCAGGGGGTGCCACTTCGACAATCTTTGGATTCATAACGAATTTGCTGCCAAGTTTTTGAATGTCATCAGACAATGTTGCTGAGAAAAACAAAGTCTGACGCATCCGCGGCAAAAGACCTGAAATTCGCTCTACATCCGGTATAAAGCCCATATCTAGCATGCGATCGGCTTCATCGATAACCAATATTTTCACATCATTCAGCAAAACCTTGCCGCGCTCAAAATGATCCAGTAGACGGCCTGGAGTTGCAATCAACACATCCACCCCTTTACTGAGCGCGGCGTTTTGATCAGAAAAGCTAACGCCTCCAATAAGAAGGGCCATACTTAACTTGTGATAGGAGCTGAAACTTTCGAATGATTCAGCTACTTGTGCTGCAAGTTCGCGGGTCGGGGCAAGAATTAAGGAACGTGGTAATCGAGCCTTTGCACGGCCGGATGCAAGAATGTCGATCATCGGCAGGGTGAAAGAGGCGGTCTTACCTGTACCGGTTTGTGCAGAGCCTAAGATATCACGGCCCATTAACACAATAGGAATAGATTTTTCTTGGATTGGTGTTGGGCTTTTGTAGCCCAGATCGGCTACGACACAACTAAGCTCGTCACTGAGGCCGAGATCTGAAAATTTCAACGGCAAGTTCCCTATTGAGATTGAACAAAGTGTCTCACTCACCAATTCAAAACGTTATAGAGAGTTTCCTAACGGTTTACGGTGGGCAAACGACTGAGCTGGTGATACAGATGAATGGTTTCAAGGTCAATCGTTCATTCTCAAGTTACTACTGAAGTCTTTATGCCACCGTTCACGCCAATCTTTATTCCGGGTCTTCTCTGCACTGAATTTTTATTTGCCAAACAGCGTGCCGCGTTGTCGAATGCAGGCCTGATCGCCGATACAAGGCAACATGATAGCATTAATGAAATGGCGAGGCTCGCATTGGATCAATGTACGGGTGCGCTTTTACCAGTCGGTTTGTCTATGGGTGGATATGTGGCTTTAGAAATGGCACGTATCGCCCCAGAGAGAATAGCTGGTATGGCGTTGTTAAGTACCAACGCAGGAGTGGATAATTACGAACGGGCTAATGAGCGTCGTCAATCAATCAAACTTTCGACCCGCAAGGGATTTAAAGGCATCACCAGAAGCTTTTTGTTACAATTGATATCAAAGACAGCGCCTGTTGATCCCGTGTTAGCTGATAATATTCTTGCAATGGCCAGTGATGTTGGGCGAGCAGGATTCGTGCGGCAGCAAACCGCCATCTTGGGTCGTCGCGACCAAAGAGATACGTTAGCTGGCTTTGATGCGCCTGTGCTTGTTCTGTGTGGAACATTGGATGTTTTAACGCCACCAAAATTTTCTTTAGAGATGGCTGATCTCGCCCCCGATGCTACCTTGACATTGCTTGATGGTATCGGTCACTTGTCCTCACTTGAGGCTCCGAGGGCCGTGACAATGGCGTTGCATGACCTGTTTTGTCGAATTGAGTGATCAATTAATGTCGACGCATTGCGATATATATCGCAAAAATCGTAGCAAAAGTGTAAATCGCAACAGCAGGGAGTGGTATCACCGCGGCTTCTTCAACGACATTTTTAATTAGTGATAGGCTGATGGCAGCGAAACCTATTGAACACCCAAATAAAACGCGCTTAGTGGTGCGGTAACTTTCATTGCGTACAAGAAAAATCACGAGGCCAGCGAGAAATGACATTGCGGCTAGTCCTCGCCGCATAACCACACCAACATGGGTTGCCTCGTCACTGGCGCCGGGAAAAATTTGTAATGTCAACGGTGTCGCAAAGGCATAAAACAACAAACCTTGGATCACCAACGCTCCACCAATAATACGAATCGCAGTTTGAGGAAGCATAAAAACTCCTTCACATGATAGGGGTTAAACATCAAGGTTTGCGAGAGCATGTTCGGCATGATCACGAATGTAGCCAAAGCGCAGCTCGGCTTTCTTTCCCATCAGCGTATTGACCAGTTGATCGGTATGGCGGCGAAGATCAGCTCCAACAGTGTCACGTAGGGGCAGCGCCACCTGCAAAAGCCTGCGGCTATCAGGGTTCATGGTGGTTTCTTTCAGCTGTGCAGGGGGCATTTCTCCTAATCCTTTAAAACGGCTCGTTTCTACTTTGCCGCGCGAGTCAAAAACTTCTGTCAAGCTGGTTTCTCGCTGTTCTTCATCAAGCGCATAGACGGTTTTTCCACCTTGTGTGAGCCTGTAAAGTGGTGGCTGGGCCAAATATAGTCTGCCAGCCTCAACAAGCTGGGGCATTTCACTATAAAAATAGGTCATTAGCAATGCCGCAATGTGGGCACCATCAACATCAGCGTCCGTCATAATGATGATCCGGCCGTAGCGCAAATTATCAAGATGAAAGTCCTTGCCGGGCTTTACCCCAAGTGCCAATGACAAATCTGACAGCTCTTGATTACTGCTGAGCTTTTCATTGGAGGCGCTAGCGACATTCAGGATTTTTCCTCGAAGCGGCAAAACAGCCTGTGTTTTGCGGTCGCGAGCCTGTTTTGCTGACCCGCCAGCAGAGTCTCCTTCAACCAGAAACAATTCGGTAATTTCGCTATCGCTTGATGAGCAATCAGCCAACTTACCCGGTAGACGAAGACGTTTTGTAGCTGATTTGCGAGCAACCTCTTTTTCCTTTTTCCGGCGTTTTCGCTCGTCAGCTTTTTCAATGGCCGCCTCTAGCAAAAAATTAGCACGGCTTGCATCGGCAGACAGCCACTGGTCAAAGCGATCCCGCACAGCCTGTTCGGTTTGGCGCGTTGCGTCGGTTGAAACAAGACGGTCCTTAGTCTGGCCCTGAAATTGAGGGTTTCGTAAAAAAATGGAGAGCATTATAGCCCCCCCCAGCCAACGCATCATCAGCTGTGATATCCGCCGCCTTTTTATTGCCAACCAGATCGCCAAAACTGCGCAATCCGCGAACAATGGCTTGGCGGAAGCCGGTTTCATGAGTTCCCCCCGATGGAGTGGGTACAGTGTTGCAATAGCTCTGAAAAAAGCCGTCTTCGCCAGGCCCAAGCCATGTGATTGCCCATTCGAATTTTTGTCCATCAAGTTCGGCAATTTCGGCAAAAGGGGTGGAAATCATTAGAGTGTTGTTGGTTGTTGCATCGGTCAGGTAATCCGCAAGCCCGCCCGGATAATGGAGGCTAGTTTCAGCTGGCGTTAGATCACCCGTGGCAAGCAATGAGGAATCACACCGCCAGCGTATTTCAACACCAGCAAACAGATAGGCCTTTGATCGAGCCATTCGAAACAGGGTTGTTGGCCGGAATTTTGCGTCAGCACCAAAAATTTCACTATCGGGAGTAAAGCTGACTGATGTGCCGCGCCGGTTGGGCGCGGCACCAATCTCGCAAAGGGGACCTTGGGGTTTTCCCCGCGAAAACTGCTGCTGATACAACTTCTTATCCCGGGCAATTTTCACTGTTAATTCACTCGATAACGCATTCACAACTGATGCACCAACACCATGAAGTCCCCCTGATGTGCTGTAGGCTTTGCCGGAAAATTTGCCACCAGCATGAAGTGTTGTCATAATTACTTCCACTGCTGATTTGTCGTGGAATTTTGGGTGTTTTTCTGTTGGCATGCCACGACCATTATCGCGAATAGTAAGCCGGTCAGCAGCATCAAGGGATATCTCAATACGTGTCGCATGGCCAGCCACCGCTTCATCCATGGAATTATCCAGAATTTCCGCCGCCAAATGGTGTAAGGCCCGATCATCAGTGCCACCAATGTACATGCCTGGACGGTGGCGCACCGGCTCCAACCCCTCTAGTACCTCAATATTGGAAGCGTCATAATCATCATTCTTTGAAGCATTGGCAAACAGATCAGCCATCAATCACTCACAGTTTTTTAAAAAGTTGTTGACCAATAAGGTGAAAATGACCACCTCTTGAAGGTTGGCGGTAGTCTGGGTATACCGTATCTAGCAATGCGAAGGCAATATAAATACAATATATTGTGATTTTGGACTGTGCTGTGCGGGCTAAACTCAGGTCAGCAATGTGTAAAAAAGGCGGGAACCGGTCCCGCCCTCCATTTTTCTAAACCAACGTAATTAATATGAATAGTAGATATCAAACTCAACGGGGTGAGGGGTATGTTCTAAACGAATTACATCCTCCATTTTTAGGTCAATATATGCATCCAACTGATCATCTGTGAAAACATCGCCCTGCGTGAGGTATGCGCGATCTTCACGAAGGGCATCCAAAGCTTCACGGAGAGACCCGCATACGGTTGGAATCTGCGCCAATTCCTCGGGGGGTAAATCATATAAATCTTTGTCCATTGCATCTCCGGGATGAATTTTGTTCCGAATTCCATCAAGGCCGGCCATCAGCATGGCAGAGAATGATAGATAGGGATTCGCTGTTGCATCAGGGAACCGAACCTCAACTCGCTTACCAGATGGTGAATTTACATGCGGTATCCGGCAAGACGCGGAACGGTTTCGGGATGAGTAAGCGAGCAGGACGGGGGCCTCGTAGCCTGGAATCAATCTCTTGTAACTGTTTGTTGATGGATTGGTAAACGCATTTAAGGACTTAGCATGTTTAATTATACCACCAATGTAATACAACGCATCTTCCGATAAATCAGCGTACTGATTGCCAGCAAACAATGGTTTGCCTTTTGACCAAATAGATTGATGTACGTGCATACCCGATCCATTGTCGCCAGCTATTGGCTTTGGCATAAACGTGGCGGAAACACCATAAGCATTAGCGACCTGATGAACTGAATATTTAT
>CACEJY010000052.1 GCA_902559985.1 uncultured SAR116 cluster alpha proteobacterium
TTTGTTCTCAACCCGCCCATAATAGCTGGATATAAGCATGCTGAAAAGGGTGCCATAAGCGCTGGGCGCGGTTACTTATTTCTCAATCGTCTTTATTTGATTTTTGTACCCAATGAACCCGCGTTCAGATTGTGTTTAGGCCATAGCAGCAGCTGCCAGCTCAGGCATGGCAAAGCTACCTGATCCGTCATATTCGTTGCCAGCTTCCACAACTTTGTAGTTAGTTGTGTCACTCAGCAACGCCTGCACAAGCTTTGTGCTAAGCGCATGTCCCGGGCGTTCCACAGTCATCTTTGCTTTTACTGGCATGCCAATCAGAAACAGGTCGCCAAGACAATCCAGCACTTTATGGCGGACAAACTCTCTCTCAACACGCAATCCGCCTTCGTTTAATATTTTTCCATCATCCACAACGATAGCGTTGTTGAGTGACCCGCCAAGCGCAAGCCCTGCATTTTGCATCAATTCAACATCACGCAGCTGGCAGAATGTTCGCGCGTTGGCGAGCTCAGCAGCAAAACTTCCATCTTTGTGTTTATAACTATAGGCTTGTTTACCAATGGCATGGTCATCAAACTCTATTTTCACATTAATTTGCAAATGATCAGAGGGATCAAGACGTGCCCACGCCCCGAGCTCCAGTTGCACCTCTACTGGTTTAGTAACAACCATGAATTTACGTTTTGCTGGCAAGGCTTCAAGGCCCACATCGGTAATTGCGTCGAGAATAGGTTGACTACTCCCGTCCAGAATTGGAGCTTCGGAGGCGTCTATCTCAATAACAGCATTATCGAGGCCCACACCGGCAAATGTTGCCATTAGATGTTCGATGGTTTCGAGTGTAATTCCTTCACGATTCACGATCCGAGTACATAACCGCGCCTGCTCAGCGTAGCTGGCATGGGCAATGACAGTACCCGATTGTCCGCCGATATCCATACGGCGAAATTTGATGCCACAATTTGCTGGTGCAGGACGGATTAACATCCGGACAAAACGCCCCGAGTGTAGCCCAATCCCCTCGAGAAACACGTTTTCGCAAACCGTTGTTTGGAACGGCTGCTCCACAAACAAATCTTTAGGTAGTGTATTTAGCATGACGCAACTGCAGCTCTCCAAATTATACGAAATATTTCTGGTACTGGGTAAGGTTTAACCGCTAATGACCCTCTCTCAACAGTATTGATGGCCCGACAAGCTTTACCATTTAAATCTGCCCTTTCGTTGTACGCTTTTTGTCGGGCCATTCCAAATCACATTTGGTTACAGTTTGTAGCAATGGAACTTTTGCAGCATGGCCCACAATTCAGTTCGCTTGCCTGCGTAGAAATGCCGGAATATCAAGCTCGCTATCATCCAAATTCTGAGCTGTTTTTGGACTTCCTATGTTATCCTTATTGTCAATCTTAGGCCGTGACAAATCAAGAATCGACACTGCTATCTGATCTTTTGATGCAGCCTCATCTATAGTAGGCTCGGTACTGCCTCCGTTCATCGGTTGAGGTTTTTCGCCATTGGGCTTGCTTGTCCACAAGCCTGAAATACGATTTATCAGGCTTGATGGTCGTCTCACAGGAGTTTCAGCAACCTCGACTACTGTTTCTTCATCCGGAATATTTGTTGTTGCATTAGGAATAAAATGTGCTTTGGTTGAGGCTTTTTTATCGCCGGCCGGAGTTAGCGGCATCATTGGGGAGTCGCCAACTGTGACGTGTGAGTCTAACTTATCCCGATTTAATTCCGTATTCTCCGTCAGTGTTTCCCGAACATTATGATCATCCTGCATCCGAGTCTCTGCCGGTGCACTGTTGTTTTCTGACTTGTCAATCATCTTGGAAATAGCAGCATTGGCCATCTCATTATTTATGTGTTTATCAAGATCTTTTGCCGATGCATTCCAGTCTAAAGGGGTGTCAGCTTGCTGATCATTCCGTGCCATCTCTCTTAAAGTGTTCGAGCCAACATTGGTTGGCGTATCTGTGGTCGTATTACCGTTGTATTCCGGTATCAATTCTGACGACAAATCATGAGTTGGGGCACAGAAACTCTCAGAAGAATTTGGCGCATTTGTGCTTGGCCGAGAGGCAATGGTTTCTGTTTTCAATGGGATGGTGCTTGGGTGGCTATTACTCTGTGCATTACTGCTGATACCCGTTGCAACAACGGATACACGCATAACACCATCCAGCTTATCATCAAATGCCGATCCAAAAATGATGGTTGCATCAGGGTCAACTTCCTTACGGATCCTATTGGCGGCTTCGTCAACTTCAAAAAGGGTCATATCAAGACCACCCGTGATGTTGATGAGAACAGCATTCGCTCCCTTCATAGTGGTGTCATCCAGCAGCGGATTATTAATCGCAGCTTCGGCTGCTTGTGTTGCACGTGCTTCGCCAGATGCCTCGCCAGTACCCATCATGGCTTTGCCCATTTCTCCCATCACGGCTCGAATATCGGCAAAATCAAGATTAATTTGGCCTGGCTTAATCATTAAGTCAGTAACCCCACAAACTCCCTGGTGAAGCACCGCATCTGCCATGTGAAAGGCATCAGCAAAGGTGGTGCGCTCATTCGCCAACCTGAATAGGTTTTGGTTTGGAATGACTATCAATGTATCAACATAAGCTTGTAATTCATCGATGCCATTTTCGGCTTGTTTCATCCGTCGTTGACCCTCAAATTCGAACGGTTTGGTTATTACAGCAACAGTTAAGATACCGCGTTCACGTGCCGCACGTGCAATTACAGGCGCGGCACCTGTGCCGGTGCCGCCACCCATACCTGCGGTTATGAATATCATGTTACAATCTGCTAGTTCAGCCATTACATCCGCGAGACTTTCTTCGGCAGCAGTGCGACCAATTTCTGGCTTTGAGCCAGCCCCAAGACCTTGGGTAATCGTGCTGCCAAGTTGAATTTTCCGACTTGAAAGCGAATGGGCTAGTGCCTGCCCATCAGTGTTAGCAACCAGAAAATCAACGCCTTCAAGATTAGCGTTGATCATATTGTTGACAGCATTGCAGCCTGCGCCACCAACACCAACAACGGTGATGCGAGGGCGAAGTTCTTGCATAGTTTGTGGAACGGTAAGGTTGATAGTCATAGCTGATTCCCTTCATTTTGAATGCGGATCTTCTTGGTTAAAATTAACTGCCTTGAATGCGACACGCTATCATTGCGCATCTATTCCAAAGAGTGGTCTTCGATTTTGCGCTGGGCATAACGCCAGCAGAAACTTCCTTTGAGCATATCGCCACCATTGAACTCCTCGATTAAAGATTTTCACGAAGCCACGCACCGATACGTTCGAATGGTCCATTTGGCAGGGTGCGGGTCTGCCGATATGCTGGATCATTTTCTTCAATTCGGCTCGAATGAATCAAAGCGCCGATGCTGGCTGAAAAACCCGCGCTGCAGCTATCCTCGTCAAGACCTGAAATGTGGAGAGGCTTGCTGACGCCAACTGATTTTCTTGCCTGCTTGGAGAACAAGTCCGCAAGGCCGGTTAATTGACTGGCACCACCGGTCAATACATAGCGGCTTCCGGCAGTGTGTTCCATTTGAGCCTGCTTCATTCGGCCTTGCAGCAGCTCCAGAATTTCCTCAATGCGGGGACGAATGATTGCGCTTAAGAGGTTTCTTTCAATCGTCTGCCCGATAACTTCGGTTTCACTTCCGAGTGTGGGAATGGTGATATTATCACTTCGGCCAAGGCGTACCACCTCTCTAAGTGGTTCAGGTGCAATCCCAGTAATTTCGGTGGGCATCACTGATCCATCGATGGCTTTTAGCCGTTCGGCTTCTGCAATTGGTGTTGACAATACCCGGGCAATATCAGTGGTAACGCGATGCCCCCCTATTTTGATTGTATCAACATAAACCAGCTTACCTTCCATGAAGATGGCGATCGATGTTGTGCCGCCCCCCATGTCAACAATGACGCTGCCAAGATCTCGTTCTTCGGCAGTCAGACAGGCAAGACCACTTGCATAAGCTGAATGCAGGAACCTATCAGTTCCAAGGTGGTTCAATGCCAGTGCTTCACGTAAGTTGGCAAGCGAGGTGCGCATTCCACAAATAAGCGTGTAGTCAACCGAGAGATTAGTTCCTCGCATACCGCGTGGATCGGCGATACCGCGCACATCATCGAGGCTATATTGCAAGGTTTGGACATGCATTGGTTGGTAATTTTCAGGAATACTACTAATATCGTTACGACCCATCAGACGGTCTATATCGCGCCGTCTAACCACCGCGTCACTTAACCGGACAGATTTTTTGCAAATTTTTGAAATTGGTGTGCCACCCGGAGCAACAACCGTGACCGATGATATGGAGATACCAGCATCACGTTCGGCTGCTTGAACACTCTTCCCAATGACTGAGCTCAAAGCATCAAGATCGCTGACCTCGCCGCTCCGGACCCCGTCAGAGGCATGCGTGCCATGACCAAGAAGACGAACACCGCCAGCCCCGTCAGCCTCGCCAATCATGCAGCAGATTTTTGATGAACCAATATCAAGAATTGCAAGCGGGCGTCGTGTAATTGCTTTTGCCTTGCTTAACCTCATGTTTTGCTTCCTTTCCCTCTGACCGGAATATTTGGTTCGACTACGAGCTGGTTTGGAACACGCAAATCAATGACCGCCAGATCACGACTTGTGATGCTTCTCTTTCGTTCAATCATTGCTAGTCGTGACCATGCCGACACCGGATCAATTTCTGGTAGGCGCACTACCATCCCGTTTTTCAGATGAACATCCCAACGCCGTTGAGACTTGTAACTAACTGCCCAAATTTCACTAAATAATTCAGGTTCGGTTTTCAAAATTGACAGGATAGCCGCGGCATGTGGTGCTGCGTTCTTGCCGGCAACGACGGTTAAGTGTGTGAATTGGCTTGGATCGGCACCGTCGATAATTGCACCGCTGCGATCTATCAATTTGTGTTTGCCATCATTTTGTAGCATGGCAATGGGAATACGCTCGCGAAGACTAATACGGATTATACTTGGAAGGCGGCGCTCCACGGCAATATCTTCGACCCAGCCAATTTTGTTGATTTTTGAGTGAAGCTCACGCAAATTGATGCCAAGAATAGGGTCGCCAATTTTAAGATTGGCGACTTTTAGCAATGTTTCTCGCGGCGTGTGGGCGCGGCCATGCAATTGAACAACTTCCAGCGTGAGCCCCGCATCTGCGGTAAGTTTAAGCAGATCATGTTTCAGTCTCTCTTGATCCATCATCGCAACGCCAATTGTGCTTGCTGCTGCGATTAATAAAAGGCTGATTACGGCGATCTTTGCCCTTTTTAGCAAAGAAATACGGGGCGATGTTGAGCGCGGCTGCCTTTCAGTTTTGATCCAACCAATCAATCGTCGCATTGAGCAATCTCCAGAAGATGGTTGACGAGTTCCTCACCCGACATGCCAACAAAACGTGCCTGCTCAGGAACAAGGGATGTCGCGGTCATGCCAGGCTGGGTGTTTACTTCAAGCATAAACAACTGGTCACTTTTATAGTCCCATCGGTAATCGGCCCGAATAATGCCCCGACAACCAAGTTGACGATAAATCCGTTCGGCCCATAAACAGGCTTTTAAATTTGTTGCTTCGGGAATTTTGGCAGGAAGGATATGGGTTGAACCACCGATTGTATACTTGGCATCAAAGTCATAAAACTCACGCTCGGACGTGATTTCGGTTACGCAAAGTGCCGTGCCATCGAGGACCGCAACGGTAAGTTCGCGCCCCGGGATGTAAGGCTCGCAGATCAACTGGCTATTGGCTGGCCAAATGCTGCGGGCAGGTGGTCGTGTTTCTTTATCAGGAACAATTACCACGCCAAAGCTGGATCCATCATTGCGCGGCTTGATCACATGAGCACCGGTGCTGTCTTCGGGGTAAACATGGCTGTCTTCAATCAGAGCTAATGTTGGTGGCACAACAATACCGGCTCCGGCCATCAATGTTTTTGCTAGTAATTTATCCATCGCAATTGCGGATGCGTTGAGGCCGCTATGGGTATAGGGAATGTTCATGATATTTAGTAGGCCTTGTATATTGCCATCCTCACCAATTTGCCCATGGAGTGCGTTAAAGACCCGCCCCGGATTGAGTTCCTTCAGTTTGACCGCGATATCGCGGTCAACCTCTATCTCGGTAGCATCCCAGCCAGCATTACGTGCAGCCTGGGCGCAAAAGCTGGCTGAAACTCTGCTAACTGCTGCTTCGGATGTCCAACCACCCATCAAAACGGCAACGATGTCATTGTTATGGGTCATTGCGCGTAGCCTTGCTTCTGCTTTTTCCAATCCGGCGAATTTCCCAGCGTAAGTCTGGGCCACCGCCCGCCAGCACACGTTGACGGACGGTTTCGCCAAGTGTTTCAATGTCCTCGGCTGTGGCACTTCCGTTATTGATAAGAAAGTTGCAGTGCTTTTCAGATACCTGAGCACCACCAATCTGAAGCCCCCGGCAACCTGCCTTGTCGATTTCTTGCCATGCTTTACCACCCTTTGGATTGACAAAAGTGCTGCCACCGGTTCGAACGCCGCGTGGTTGAGCATCGCCACGGCTACCAATAATACTTTTCATCTGAATTTTGATGGCGGCGCTCTCCCCCTTTGTTCCTTGAAGTTCAGCTGAGGTAAAAATCCACGCGGCGGGGGCGTTACTGTGGCGATAGGTCATGCCCATGTCTGCTGGCGTGGCGCTAATTTTGTTCCCATCCCTATCAAACCCATGGGCGCGAATGGTTATATCTCTGAACTCGCTGCCATAAGCACCGGCATTCATCCGCAAGCCCCCGCCAATTGTCCCAGGTATCCCGATAAGAAATTCTAGACTGCCAATGCCAGCCTTCTGAGCGTAACGGGCAACATCAGCGTCGGTGGCCCCAGTTTGAGCTGTAATGCAATTATCTTCATGCGTAATTTGCTTCATATGCGTGCCAAGCTTGATAACAACACCGGCAATTCCGCCATCACGAACTAGCAAGTTTGATCCAGCCCCAACAGTAAAAAGGGGGATTTCATGGGGGCAACCAGCAAGGAAATGGCCCAGGTCATCTTCATCAATCGGGTTGAATATGATGTCTGCTGGGCCGCCAACTCCGAACCATGTGTGATGTGACATTGGCTCATTTGAGGTATAGCTGCCGCGAACTTCTGGAAGTTGGTTGAGTATAGACATCATGCTTTAAGGTCCCTCAGTTCGTCTAATTCTGATGGAAGTGCGTTTGCCCAACTGGTGATGTCACCAGCACCAAGGCATATCACGACGTCACCAGCACTGGTGCGAGCAGCAATTTCAGCGGCTAGTGTCCCCGGTCCTTCTAAGTTGACAGCAGCTTTATGACCATAATCCTGAAGTCCAGCAACAAGAGCGGCCTTGTCAGCCCCATCAATAGGTGTCTCACCAGCTGCATAGACATCAGCAACCAACACTTCATCTGCGTCATTGAAGCAGCTACAGAATTCGGTAAACAAATGTGCCAGGCGGCTATAGCGATGCGGTTGAACAACGGCTACTAATTTGTTATTACCGCATAGCATCCTGCCAGCTTTTAGCGCGGCTGTGATTTCCACGGGATGATGTCCGTAGTCATCAATAATTGTTACGCCATTGCTGATCCCTTTGGACTCAAACCGACGACCAACCCCACCAAAGACAGCGAGGGCATTTTTGATCCGCGCCGTATCAATATTCATTTCCAGCGCAACCCCGATAGCGGCAAGACAATTTTGTACATTGTGATCGCCAAGCATGGGAAAGCGCACATTAGACAAGATGGACCTGTCCCCGTGAATACGCTCAGAGAGATGGACATCAAAAAGCATAGCCCCATCCTCAACCCTGAGATTGGTCGCCCGCACATCAGCACTCGCACTAAACCCGTAGGTAATAATGCGGCGGTCTTTAATGCTAGACATTAGCCGCTGAACGGAAGGATGGTCGATACACAGAGTTGCAAAACCGTAAAATGGGATCGATGCAACAAAATTCAAAAAAGCTATTTCTAATGCTTCAAAATTACCGTGATGGTCAAGGTGCTCTGGATCAATATTGGTTACTACGGCAACAGTTGGTTTTAATTTGGCAAAAGACCCATCGCTCTCATCAGCCTCAACAACCATCCACTGCCCTTTGCCAAGTCGGGCATTGCTCCCCCACCCCGTAATGATGCCACCATTGATGACGGTTGGGTCAATATCAGCACTGCTGAGAAGGGTCGCCACAAGGCTGGTTGTGGTGGTTTTGCCGTGCGTGCCAGCAACAGCAATAGACCAGCGTAACCGCATCAATTCCCCGAGCATTTCAGCTCGATGTACGATGGGCAGGAATTTCGCGCGGGCTGCAACCACTTCAGGATTGTCGGGTTTAATCGCGGTTGAAATGACTACCAGTGAAGCTCCCTCAATATTCTCGGCACTTTGCCCAGTGGCAACAAGAATACCTTTGTCGCGCAATCGCCTAACATTGGCATTGTCTGACATATCGCTTCCTTGAACTTTGTATCCAAGCTCAAACAGGATTTCGGCAATTCCACTCATACCGATGCCACCGATGCCGGTGAAGTGCATGGTGCCAATAGAAAGTGGCAGCTCACTCATGTGATGGCTCCAGTATCAGTTGCTTTAGATTTCTCAATCAACCCTTCAGCAAGATTGGCGATATCATTTGCTGCGGCTGGGCTTGCAAGCGCCGTTGCATTTTTAGCCATAGCGCGCAAATGATCAGGCGCTTCGAATAGTTGAATGACGCGAGTAGCTAAAAACGCCGGGCTAACGGTGGCTTCATCAAGACAATAGCCGCCACCCGCCTGTTCCATTTGGGTAGCATTGGCTTTTTGGTGATTATCCATAGCGCTCGGCAATGGCAACATTAGCGAAGCCCTGCCAGTGGCAGCCAATTCTGCAATTGATGATGCACCGGACCGGCTGATAACAAGATCGCTTTCCGCTAGCAAGCATGGCATATTGTTAAAGAAAGGCTTGATCGATGCGTTGATCTTGAGCGCTTTATAGCGTGCTTTCAACTGATCGATCTGTTCGGGCCGTGCTTGTTGGTTAACACTTATTTTTGATCGCAATGGTTTTTCGATCATGGCAATGGCATCGGGAACTAAATCACCAAGAATGCCTGCTCCTTGAGAACCGCCGAGTACTGTAAGTACCAGCTTTTTATTTGAACAGCATGGACGGTTTTTGACAAAAAAGGCCGTGCGCACAGGCATGCCGGTGACATGGGTTTGGATGCCGTGTGGTAGGTTCTTGGTTTGCGGCCAGCTTAGCGCAAGCAGTTTGGCGCGCGATGCTATCGCGCGATTGGCTCGCCCCAAAAAGGCGTTTTGTTCATGCACCATAATTGGTACATTAAACAGGCCGGATATAAGAAGCGGGGCAAAAGATGGATAGCCTCCAAACCCAATCATAACTTTTGGCCGTTTGATGCCGATGTGCCAAAAACACGAGAGTGCTCCAAACCCAAGTTTGGTCAACGCTAAAAATCGTCGCAAAAATCTTGCCTGGAATGGTGAAGCAGCGCTTATGACCTTCACGCTGACTGGCAATGTATCCATGGCTGCTAAGAGCTTTTCACCGCGCTGGTCAGTAAACAGGACCGATTGATAGCCTTTTGCGTTCATGGCTTCGGCAACAGCAAGGGCTGGAAAAATATGTCCACCGGTTCCGCCAGCAGCTAGATAAATGGTGCCGGCAATCATGCGCGGCCTCCATCTGAGAAATAATCGCCATTGGTGCGCTTGCGGGTGAGGGCAAGGATCATCCCCATGGTTATACTGCTGGCCAGCAGCGATGATCCGCCATAGCTGATAAACGGTAGGGTCATGCCCTTTGTTGGGATTAAATTAACCGATGATGCCATGTGAATGCTGGCTTGAACGCCGAATTGCATAACGAGGCT
>CACEJY010000053.1 GCA_902559985.1 uncultured SAR116 cluster alpha proteobacterium
TTAATAGTCTCAGCTTGAGCCAACAATGTATCAAGATCACCGAAATTTTGGATCAGTTCTGCCGCAGTTTTAACGCCAATGCCAGGCACGCCAGGCACATTGTCAGTTGAGTCTCCAGCAAGTGCCTGCACATCAATCACTTTTTCTGGCGGCACACCAAATCTTTCGAAAACTTCATCAGTACCGATGCGGCGCTGTTTCATTGGATCGAGCATCGTAACACCGCCGCGGACGAGCTGCATCAAATCCTTGTCAGACGACACAATCAAAGTTGCAAGACCAGCATCCTCAGCGATACCCGCATAAGTTGCGATCAAGTCGTCAGCCTCAAAACCCGGAGCTTCTAAAAGTGGTAAGCTGAGAGCTTTGGTCGCCTCACGCACGAGCGAGAACTGCGGAACAAGTTCTTCCGGCGGCTCGGAACGATTGGCCTTATAGTCGGCATAGATATCTGAACGAAAGGTTTTGCGGGCAACATCAAATACAACGGCTACGTGATCGGGCTTCAAATCATCGATTAGCTTCATCAACATTGCCGTAAAACCGTAAACCGCGTTGACGGGCGTTCCATCAGCGCGAGTCATCGGTGGCAATGCGTGAAAGGCCCGGAAGATATATCCAGAGCCATCAACTAGAACCAATTTGCCCTTCTCACTCATATGCCCCCGCTATGTAAAATTTTTTCCCATTTCCCAGCGAGTCAGTTAGTCCGCTGATTTGACAAACTCACGCGAGCAGTAGGGACATGTCACCCTGCCATCGGTGCTTAAAGTAAGAAAAATCTGTGGGTGACCAAGCGTGCCGCCACCGCCATTGCAGGCCACGCGCGACTGTTTCGTCACAATTACATTTGCTGACGATTTAGTAGCTGCATAATCCTGCACGTCTTTGACTTGATCTGGTATCATAAAATCCTCACTTCCATGTGCCGGTTTAATGGCAACAACTTCATTAAACGCGGGGAAATACGCCAATCGGCGACCTAAAAATACCCGTAAGTCCGAGTTTATAGTGGCTTACCCTTCGATGCAATTGCAACCGGTGGTCAAGGCCAAATAATAATTATACTCATCACCTTACGAAGATTGCTTGTCGCCTTGCCAGCATCGTTCTATACCTTTGAAGAAGGTCATCCCAAAATCCCAGAAAAAAGACCCGCCGAAATGCGCTACCAGAAGCCCAACATTGAAACGCCTAATTTTATCAACAGACCCAAGTCTGGGTTAGCTATCACAGCACGCAACCTTTGCAAAACTTACAGCGATGGGAAAGGAGACCTTCAGGCGTTGAAGTCAGTTAATTTTGATGTACCGATTGGATGTATTTACGGGCTTTTAGGACCAAATGGAGCGGGCAAATCAACCCTAATCAATATCATGGCTGGTACGGTAATTAAATCCAGCGGCAATGTATCTATTTGGGGTACCGATATAGATGCTAACCCACGCCAATCGCGTGCTAATATTGGTATTGTGCCGCAGGAATTGAATATTGATGCATTTTTTACCCCGCGTGAAACGCTAGATATGATGGCAGGCCTTTTCGGTGTGACTAAGTCGGAACGTCGCACGGATGAAATCCTAGATATGGTTGGCCTAACCGAACAGGCGGATTTCTACTCGCGGCGGCTATCAGGCGGAATGCGCAGAAGGCTCCTGGTTGGCAAGGCAATGGTTCATCAACCACCAATTTTGGTGTTGGATGAACCAACAGCGGGGGTAGATGTCGCTTTACGCCAGCGTTTGTGGGACAATATAAAGGCGTTAAATCATGCCGGGGTGACGGTAGTTTTAACAACACATTACCTTGAAGAGGCAGAAGCGCTGTGTGACCAAATTGCAATTATCAACAAAGGGGACGTTATTACGGCGAGAACAAAAGCTGAATTGTTAGAGTCAGCCGGCCATAGAACAATTCATTTTAACGTCAAGAAAATGCCAGAATTTCCATTACCAGACGCGCTTAACGCGCTTGGCGCAAAATGGCATGACGGCCGTCTATCAATTCGCTTTGATCCATCGATTAGCACGGCGATTGATCTGTTAAATGAGGTTAGGCAGGCAGGCTTTGAGGTTAATGACATCAGCACATCCGAACCTGACCTCGAAGATGTGTTCTTAAAGCTGACGGAATAGTGTACTCAAAAAATTATACGGTGACCTCTTTTTTAACCTTAAGACCCTTAATTCCGGTCAAAGTAAATCATAGAACCAAAGAATTTATCCCATGAAACCTAAAACCCCAGGATGGTCATGATGCGCATATGACATGTAGACAGGGCAGTCAATATCTGGAATAACTCTTGGCTCGGGGCCTGCTAAAAGACACTAAAAACTGATTGCACTCGTAGCTCAGCTGGATAGAGCGCTGCCCTCCGAAGGCAGAGGTCAGAGGTTCGAATCCTCTCGAGTGCGCCAAATGCCAAGACCCAAGTCTGCAAATAACCAATCCATTGTTTTTTGCCTTGTTAATTGGATAGAGTTGTATCTCGTCAATTACATGGACAATTTTGTCCATCAAGAGATCCACATTTTTGTGTCACCAGATGAGATTTACTTTGAAACATTTCAATTATTTTCTGATTTTACTCTTTTTGGGCATGCCTTGCGTTGTAAACGCAGAAATTCATTCACCGTGGGAAATGGAAGGTGTTAACGAGCGGATAAAAAAGATTCGTATGGGACCAACAAAACTCCATTTTGTAAACACAGATGGTTCCCGCATAAATCAGCAGTTACCTGTCAAAATTAATCTTGAGAAGCACGCTTTTCAATTTGGAGTTGGAATGGGGCAGTCTTGGGCACTGTATGGTGAAAAAAATTTTGAACAGTATCGTAATTACATGGGAGAAGTCTTCAATCTTGTTGCACTCGGATTTCAATGGTCTTGGATTGAGAAAAAGAGGGGAAAAGTTAAAAAAATAGAGCACATTGAGAATAACTTAAAATGGGCAAAAGCTCGAGAAATCAATATAAAAGGGATGCCATTAGTGTGGCATAACGCTATTCCAAGATGGATGGACGCCAGCGCTGAAGCAGAAGAAATTGAACCATTAATTTCGAAACGTATTCATTACTTGCTCAATGAGTATCCCGAAATTAAGACCTGGAACCTTTATAACGAAGCAGTCGGAGCGGAGAAAAAATATGTAAAAGATAATCCGATAGCCAATTGGTTAAAGTCAAAAGGTGGCCCTGCAGCAGCACAAGCCTGGGTATCGCAAATTGCCCATCAAACCGCATCGAACGGGATCTATGTAAATAACCATTACTCTCATAGAGACCCAGAATTCAAAAAAATGAACCACGAACTGCTGAGACTAGGTGCTCAATTTGACGCTATTGGTATCCAGACACACATGCACACGAAAAAAAGTCGATTATCCCAATCGGAATTGTGGAAGCTGCTAGAGGATTACAAAGTTTTTGGCAAACCAATTCATTTGACTGAGATTTCTGTTCCATCGTCCCCGCCCTTTAATAGCTGGCGCGACTTTCAGCCTCATGTTGAATCTTTAAAAAATGCTTCATCAAAAAAAAATAGACTTAAAATCGCCAGAAAAAGCGACAAAAAGCTAGAGGTCTACCAAGCCGAATATCTCAGAGACTTCTACACTTTGGCTTTTAGCCATCCGAAAGTAGAGACGTTAATCTACTGGAGTGGTAGCGATTTGTACGAGTGGCGAGGCACTGCAGCTGGATTACTTGACGTAAAACATGACCCAAAGCCTGCTTACAAAGTTTTGAGAGACCTAATAAAAAAGAAGTGGCATACAAACGTGAATGATTTTACTGACAAAAGGGGTTCCATTTCATTTTCAGGTTTTTATGGGGAGTATAGTGGTAAAGTCAAACTAAACGGCATAGAGCAAAGTTTTACCTTTGACCACACGCTTGGAATGGTAGCACCTCATATCATTAAACTCAGTTACTAGCATCCAAATCAAAATATAGCTTTGTCACGCAAAGTTACTTCAGCATGCAGGAAATAATAATTTGAATATTGTTCCAATGATGTTCCAAGGAGGATAGCTATGTCATCTTTACGAAAACGCAGACGGCGAATACGGTAACGTTGTAAGTCAATTCATTTACTAATATCTTTTACTCAGCAATTGTCTTGGGATCGTAGAATCCAGTTAAATAAGTAACCGGACTGAATTCTAACTTTACGGTCACATGTGCTGCGGATTTCATCAGTAACTTGGCTTTTTGATCTACTCTTGAAATGAGCTGATTTGAAAACTCAACGTCTCTCTCTTTAGATGCAAACATTCGAAGTTCAATGTTTACGTGTGAGTGATGATACTCATCAATCCGTATAACCCGTCCCTTACAGACACCAGAATTTGGGTCAAGCTGCAGTATTATTTCCTCAATGTCCGACATTAATGTTTTGGCGTCTATATCTACATCAGTCGTACATTTAATATCGGCATGGGGCACATCAAAATCCTCCCGTTACTTCTACTTCTCATTTGCATATTCCACACTTACACCGGGTGGAGGGGTCGCGCCAAATCCGCCTCTTGCGACAACAGCCTCAACACCACCATGGGCTTCGACAATAACTGTTTGATCGGACTTGGCCGCAGCATCAATCTCTTCTGGATCACATATTGATCTCAGGTCTAACTCCAATTGACTACGGATATTGGCATGCTCCAAGTCAGTACCAAGATCATTCAGTTCATCTGGATCGTCAAGCAGATTGAAAAGTTGTGGCTGCATTGACACGTAATATATGAATTTCCAATACCCTTTTCGTATCATAAAGGCACCAGTTGCTGACCCCATTGCATGGTATTCAGAGAAAATTAGTCTCTCAGAGTCATCTTCAGCGTTTGCGAGGTCGATAAGTGACTTACCTGGCTTAGTCCCTGGACTGATCCCAAACGTTTGCAGTATTGTTGGATAGACATCGATTAATGACACAGGCGTTTTACAAACTTTTCCTGCTGGAATATTCGGGCCTTTAATAATGCATGGCACTCCAACAGACTCCTCATAAAAGTTGGATTTTCCCCAAAAGTCACGCTCCCCTATATTATCACCGTGATCACTGAGGTAGAAAATCTGCGTATTTTCGTTAAGGTTTTTCTGATCCACGACTTGAAGAATTTTGCCAATGAGGTCGTCAACAAACGTGACAAGGCCGTAATAGGAAGCCAGCGCCACTCGGGTTTTTTCTGGCGTGAAATTGTCCATAATCTGACATTCTCGCATCGCATGATGCCATGGATGCTCAGGATTTTCTTTGGGCTTTGTTGGCATGAGGTCAAGATGATTATAGAGATCATAGAATTCTTTTGGTGCAACCAATGGGAAATGCGGGGCCACCATAGAGACAAACAACGCCCAAGGTTTGTCTTGATTGCCATGAACGGCCAACCAGTCCACAGCTTCTTCGGCAACTTGACGGTCGTAGATATTGTAGTTGGTTTCACCTGGGCCGATATTTTCAGCCATTGATAGCGCCTTCCATCGCTTTGGTAAGGGTTCTCTCACACAGCCAAGAACATCACCAATTCCATTAACCACATGCATAGGTATTTTTTGAAAGTCCAGCCCAACGTCATCATCAGCATTACGATAATGCAGTTTGCCAATTGAACCTACAGTAATGCCAGCTTGTTGCAATGCACTACACCAAGAGGCAGGTGTACCAAAATAGGGTGTGGCATTATCCCAATGGCGGGAGCGATGCGCATAATCTCCTGTTGCAAAGGAAGCTCTTGCTGGCACGCAAATAGGAACATTGGTATAAGCGTTTTCAAATAATGTCCCCTCACTTGCGAGTCGGTCGATATAGGGTGTTTTGACTATTTTATTACCATAACAACCGAGAACCTTACGCGTGTGCTCGTCAGTCATTAATATGAGCTGGTTAACGGGCTTTTTCTCCATTACTGAGCTTCCTCCTAAGCGCACGATTTTAGATAGGATAATCGGAATCTGTCGGTAAAAAAATAAAACTCAAAATTAAAATACAAACTACATTAAGACGCTCATGCATTTAATTAAAAGGTACGTATATTGCCAATATAGGAATACCTCAAAAAAGTTTAATTGCCCGCGGTTATATTTTGAATAGAACGTCCCAACTTGTAACAAGCACCAACAAGTTTAAGAGCGCTATTATAATAGGAGCAATATACCCTTCCGCTGATGTTTTTACACCATCGACCGAACCCCAGTAACTATGAATGGTTTGATAGCAAACGCCAGCGCCAATACATGCCTGCACAAAACCATACATAAAAAGCAACCAAGCTCCTTTTATTGAAGTGAATAAAGCAATAGTTAAGGTAACAGCAAAGCCAGCAGCAAAAGTGCCAACAAGCCTTGTCATAATTGCGCTGCCTTCACCAAAGCCATATTTTTCAATGTACTTGCGTGTTTGGAAAATACATTGATAAGCATAAATCAAGTTTCCGACTATTATTAGTGCTATGAGTGAATAGCTTAGCATTCTATTAAACCTCTTTAACCCTCTCGATTGGAGGACAGATTTTCCATAAAATTAACACCCACCCTAAGCACACCAAGTAAAGAAAAATGAAAACTTGCCTTGGTAAATTCCAATACAAAATCTGTGCAACCCAATGAGATATGAAAGGTAACGAGTAATCATCAACCCGAAACGTGTTTTCTAGAGCTGTGAGTGGGCACGTCAAACCTACAATGGTCTCAGTTGTAATAATCCCCATGACAAAAAGATGGAGCAACCTCAGATTCCTCTTCCTTATCCAGTTCCAACCAAGCCGGTAGCCGATTGGAACAATGAAAAAGCCAATAGTAATAAATGCCGCAAGACCAAAATGAATTAATAGTAATACGTCAGCTATCAAAGTTTATTCCTTCGTTTCCATTTGTGTAGTTGCCAACGAGGCCAGTCATAATCTCACCGCCCTCAACAAAACCATGTTAATTATAATTTATTCAGACATTTATAAGTTTTTATCCCGGCCTGCTTTCAACAAAATAAATTTTCACAAAGCTGAAGGGTAACTGTTAAGATCAGATTCTAAAACCATGTTTACGAATGTAATTTTTGAACGAGAGCCTTTCTGTGTGTGACGTTTGGCGGGCCTTATCGCTTGACCAACCGTATGATTCTGAGGTGCCATATGAGTCAATTTGTCGTTGGCTTTCGTAGGGGTTTATCTCCTCACGACGTTTATCATAATCTTTGATACGGGCTTTCAAGTTTTTTTCATTATATTTATTTTTGTGCAAGGATGCCGACATTGGGAGGCGTACACTTATATCGCGTGTGCCTTCTGGATACCCCAAACACAGCCCGGCTAATGGATAGACGCCGTCGGGCATTTGGCAGAACTTGGCTACCTGTTCAGTAAATTCCCGAACTGCACTAATCGGACAGCATCCCAAACCCGCTGCTTCTGCGGCAATAATGAAATTTTGAAGAACCATGGCTGTATCAGTTGCCGTATTGAAAAATGCATCAAGGGGATCGTGAGCGAAGGTTGTGTTATGCATCTCACAAACTGTTTGAATGCGGTGACTATCGCCACAAAAAAGTAAAAAAACAGGCGCGGTTTTGATCCAGGGCATGGATGGGAGGACTGAATGAATAAAATCACGCGAGGCTTTGGACTCTAAATGTATGATGCTCACTTGCTGCAAGTCGGACTTGCTCGGGGCAGATAAACTGCATGCAAAAAGAAATCTTAAGGTCTTTTCGGGGACTGGTGTTTGAAGGAAACGACGACATGACCGATGTTGTAATTGCAGAAGGTGGGTATCGGAAAATGGCTGTTCTCGATCAAGTTCTATTTGTTCTCCAAATCTTCTTGAAACTAACTCAGATAAAGTTTGAGGCATGAAAAGTATTTCCCCCTAACATGGCTAAACAAAGGATTGTATTTTTAATACAGGATTAACGGAAATATTGCTGCCACAATACAAAACTATTAGCTTTTTTGTGAAATAACGAAATAACTACTGACGATAATCTAGAAAATAACATTCGAAAAGGCCTGTATTTAGAAGAAAAACGCAAGGGCGCGTCTCCTCAATTTTTATAGAAACTATTGATATTTACGGAGGCGCCATAGTTCGTGTTTTAGCCTCCCACCCCCTGTATCGTATTGATCACCCTTGCTTTGATGTATCCCCAGAAATCAATTTAAACCACAAACAACCGCAATCATCATTGATTGGAAATACATAACATTTTTTATATTCAAATGTGAATAAAAGTCATATATGTTATGAGTTGTTTAATTTAGCGTAAAGCTTAACCAATTTGGAGACTGCGATATGGCATCATGGATAAAGATGATCAATGACGATGATGCAGACGCCGATCTACAAGAGGCACTGGACGCCGCCCGCACACCACACGGCACAATTGACAATGTGATGCGCGTCCATTCGCTCCGTCCCAACACAATGCACGGCCACATGAAACTTTACCGTGCCGTCTTGCATGATGAAGCCAATACACTACCAACATGGTTGCAAGAGGTGATCGGCTCATATGTCTCAGCATTAAATGAATGTGACTATTCCTATGCAAATCACTGGAAAAATGCCGCCTATCTAATAGGTGATAAAAGCCGTGCCGATGCTATTGAGGATGCTATAAAAAGGCGTTGTCTTACAGATGTGTTTGACGGAGCAGAATTGGCCCTTCTGCAATATGCGGAAACATTGACGCTAACGCCTGGGAAAATGAAAGAGGCGACCGTTCGCGCGCTGCAAAATGCAGGATTGGATGACGGACAGATTCTCGAGGCAAACCAAATCATTGGCTATTTTAATTATGTAAATCGTTGCTTGAATGGACTTGGAGTAACGACGCAAGGAGATGTCATCGGATATT
>CACEJY010000054.1 GCA_902559985.1 uncultured SAR116 cluster alpha proteobacterium
GTTTTTTTGCCCATGTTACGCGTGCAACCTCGGATAACGCCATTCCCACCCGAGGTTAAATCCTTCGATGAATATTGCGAAAGCATCGATAGCTTCATGAATCTGAATATTTCACGTATGGAAGAACTGCGTGGCCCGATGCTCTTAACGGTTGGGCCGAAATTCATCTCTACTTTAACCGCATCCTATTATGGCGGTTCAATCTTTCAGGCAGATCAGAAACGAACGGAGTTTACCAGCACCGAAGAACGAGTGATCGAAATTGTACATCGGGGATTGAGCGAGGCACTGACCTTATCTTGGACAGATTTGATGCCAATCAATATTACCCATCAGGGTCGCGAAGTGAATCCACAATTTGCATCATTCGTTGATGGAACCGAGCTCGTAATAATATGTTCTTTTCTTATCCAATTGCCCGACTCTGAGGCGGTTAATTTAGATATAGTTTACCCCCTGCAGACTCTGAAGCCCATCGCCTCGCAACTGCGTTCGCGCGTGCAGTCTGATGGTGGTGATGACGATGTAACCTGGCGTGAGAAAATGGAACGCGCAATATTGGATATTCCCCTCAACATCACAGCACTTCTTGGGGAACCTGTCCTTTCAATGGGGCAGTTGATTCGTCTTAAGGAAGGAGATGTTGTGCCGGTTCAAATTAATGAAGGTGTTGAAGTGCGGATTGAAGATAATGCAATGTTTGTTGCTGAAATGGGTGAAGTTGCAGGCCAGGTGGCCGTCAGTCTCACAAAGCGCGTTTAGGGCGATACGGGTGTGAGATGATTTATTGGCCGGTTCTCCGGCATAAAGAAGGAAAAGTATGATGGCAGATGAAACAGAAAATCAGACAGATGAGTCCGGGCCTGAATCTCAAACCACCGGTGCAGGAACAGGCGGGCCGTCAAAAGTGACTGCAGAAAATTTGCGTGTGTTGGAGAATGTTGAAGTCCAAATGACGGTTGAGGTTGGTAATACAGAAATCAAAATTCGTGATTTGCTGAGACTGAACGAAGGGGCAGTTATTGAATTGGATCGGCTTGCTGGTGACCCGCTGGATATCTTGGTCAACGGCACAATGATTGCTAAAGGTGAGATTGTCATGGTAGGAGAACGTTTCGGTGTTCGGTTCACTGAAATCGTGGATCCAGAAAAGCGGGTTGAGAACCTCTAATTGCAAGCCCTTGCTGCCTGCTGTGGGTGAGAGATTTTTTGTACCGTCATTCTTTTGACAGATTAGAAAATTGGGATAAAGCTAAGTCGCATTATATTTTAAAGAAATAAATATATACAATATCTTAGATCATATTTAGTGCCCATTTTGCTACATGGCATATAATTTGCCTCTACTCCTGTTAAGGACAGTCCTGACGGAGGTTGGCAATGTACACAAATATCATCGGCTCACAACAAATTTTTATTACAGCTGCTTTTCTTGGTGTAATGATCTTATTACTGATCATCCTTCGCAAAAAAAGCACAGTCATTCGCGCCAACATGAGAGCTGGCAAGCGCATCAATGTTATTGAAGATACTGCGGTAAGCCCAACCGAGCGGTTGCGCCTTGTAAGTGTCGACTCCGAACGGTTTATTATGATTTCCGCTAAAGGTCATGCACCTTCTCTCGTTTATTTGAACGTTTCCGAGACAAAGCCACTAACGCAGCAAATGTCGGGCAGCAATTTGGATGGTGAGAATGATGAAATGAAGGCCGCCCCTGCTGAAGCGATGAATGCCCATGCCGCCTCAAAACCCTTTGAGAGGCCGTCAATTAATCCTCTCGCGGCGGTCAATGGTACTGAAGACCTAAACCAAAATGACACACATCAAGCCTTCGCTGAAAAATTTAGAAGCTGGAGGCAGCAAAATGACGCCCGCTAGCCGAATTGCTATTTTTTTGACCATTGCTATTTTGGTGGGCTTGTCATTACCAGCAATGGCCCAAGACACTGCAGGGAATGTTGCAAATAACATCGCCAGTAATATGGCAGGGCTTGGGGCTGGTCTGCCAGCGCTGATCTCAAGCAATGGCGCCGATGGCAGCACATCATATTCACTTTCATTACAAATTCTGGCGTTGATGACCGCAATGACCCTGTTGCCATCAATCGTGCTTGGGATGACCTCATTTACTCGCGTCATTATTGTGCTGTCAATTTTGAGGCAAGCGATGGGCACTCAACAAACACCACCTAACCAAGTCCTTATTGCGATTGCGCTTTTCCTGACCTTTTTTATCATGTCGCCAACTCTTACGAGCGTTTATGAAACTGCCGCAGAGCCCTACTTGGCTGGATCTGTGAGTGCTGAGAGTGCACTTGAATCAGCGAGTACTGATATGAAGGAGTTCATGGTCAAGAACACCCGCAAAGATGATTTGAATATGTTTATGGACCTGGCAGCAAAAGAGGTTGTTGAGAGGCCAAGCGATATTCCACTGACTGTGCTGCTGCCCGCGTTTATCACTTCGGAACTGAAAACGGCGTTTCAAATCGGGTTTCTACTATTTCTTCCATTTCTTGTGATCGATATGGTTGTTGCATCTGTGCTGATGTCACTTGGCATGATGATGCTAAGCCCTATGTTGGTTGCGCTTCCGTTTAAATTACTTTTGTTCGTTCTTGTTGATGGCTGGAGTATGACAGTTGGTTCGCTTGTTGCGACTTATGCAGTTTAACCCCTAGATAGCGAGGGATATTCATCATGGATTTTGATATGAATGTCGAATTTTTGCGGATGGCTTTTTGGCAGATTGTAATGGTGTCGGGGCCAGTACTGCTCGTCGCACTTGGTATTGGTCTTTTCATTGGTATTATCCAGGCGGCTACATCAATTAACGAGCAAACGCTCAGCTTTGTCCCAAAGTTGTTTATGGTGCTGATCGCTTTTGGTCTTCTGGCAAATCTTATGATGGTTCAGTTAACTGATTATTTCCATTTCATTTTTGAACAGGTCACACAGGTAAGCTAGGCAAATGGGTGATCTGGCAATTTCTAATATTGGTACTGTCGGCATGCTTCCGGGAATTAATTTACAGTTTTTGATGGAATTACTTGCTGGGTTATTCCTAGCTAGCCTCCGTTTTGGAGCATTTTTGATTGCGTCTCCTTTTTTTGGTGGTAGCTCAACGCCTCTGCAGGTACGAATTATCATGGGGATAATTTTGGGTGTAGCGGTGGTGAATAACGTGCCAATCCCTGATTGGCAGAGTTTTTCTGCACTAACGGGTATTCAGGTAATCTTGACCGAGCTTGCCATTGGCATTGGATCGGGGTTGATTTTAACCATTTGGTTCTCAGCAGCTTTGTTAGCTGGTGAAAAAATTGCTAGCTCAGCAGGCCTTGGGTTTGCTGCTCAGATTGACCCAGACTCGGGTGGCCAAACACCGGTTGTTAGTAAAACTTTTGCGCTATTCTTAACTGTAATTTTCTTGTCATGGAACGGGCATTTGGTGGTCCTGCGCGCCGTTGCTGACTCCTATCAATTCCTGCCCGTTGGTGTGATGCCTAATTTTCCAGTATTAGTGCAAGGTGGCATTGCCGCTGCTGGTTCAATGTTTTTCGCGGCAACGATCATTATGCTGCCATTAACCGCATTTTTGTTAGCGATTAATCTTGTGATTGGCGTGATCACAAGATCAGCACCACAATTGAACCTTTTTTCATTTGGCTTCCCCATCAGCATGCTTGGCATTTTCGTCTTACTATTTTTGTGGGTCGATGTGCTGGGCGGTGCAATGGATGACTTATCACATGCTGCTAGTGAAAATATACAATTTGTTTTGGGAGCAATGAGAGATGGCTGAAGAAGGTGATGAGAGCCAAGAAAAGACTGAGGACCCCTCCCAACGAAAGCTAGATAAGGCAGCTGAAGATGGGCAAGTTTTAACTTCCAAAGACATGTTTGTCTTTACCGGTCTTTTTGGGGGACTGTTGATGATGCTTGCTGTTCCTGCCCTCGTGGAACCGGTGCTTGGCAGTTGGTCTGACCTATTTAAGCTTGAGCCGGGCGCTGATCTAAATGCACTGATTAGCCAGCGGATTGAAAATGGTATTGTGATGATTCTGTTGGCAGGGGCTTTCGTTGGTTTGCCACTAATGATTGTAAGTATTCTCACACAGTTGGCGGTTGCTGGGAGCCTTAACTTTGCGCCAAAAGCAATGGCTTTCAAAGGCAATAGAATAAATCCGCTAAAAGGTTTGAAACGAATGGTGTCCGTGAAAGCGCTTGTTGAGCTTGGCAAGGCATCGTTGAAAGTCGTCTCACTATTTGCCGTAGCGATTGGTATTTTATACGTGCAAGCACCAAAAATTTTGCAACTTCCTTCTCGGTCGTTAGGTGAGGCGGTGGCATCAGCGTCTAGCATGTTTCCAGCCGTTCTGGGTGGATTGCTCGTGATGCTGGCAGTAGTTGCTCTACTGGATTTTATGTGGCAACGCCATACTCATATCAAACAACTGAAAATGTCTAAACAAGAACAAAAGGATGAACACAAACAAACCGATGGTTCGCCGGAGGTTAAGGCAAAAATAAGACGAATGCAGATGGAAAGTTCAGCCAATGCCGCCCGACAGCAAGCTGCACTTGAGGATGTTCCCAATGCAACAGCTATCATCACAAACCCAACACATTTTGCGGTCGCATTGCAATATGATGTTGGTAGTTCAAATGCCCCAAAAATCCTGGCAATGGGGCGTGGTAAGATTGCCGAAATGATCATTGAGCGAGGTAATGAGTCCAAGATAACGATCTTTCAGAGCCCGCTTCTCGCCCGTGCTCTATTTTTTAGCGGGGATATTGGAGCAGAAATTCCAGAACTATTGTATCAGGCTGTGGCAGTAGTTCTAGCCTATATTTACCGAGTTGATCGAGGTGAGAATTTAGAGCGGCCAGACGTTGAATTGCCCAAAGATATGCGTTTTGATGAATTTGGTAGGCAGCTTGCAATGGGTCAAGGAGGGTATGATGCGTAAACATCAGTCGGTTGGAGAGATGATTAGTACATGTTGCTTTGTGGGAGTGGCGTTTTATCTACTTATTTATAGCCTCGATTTGTTAGAGTCTGGCGAAACTTTGCGTGGGTATGGCGGTTTGCTGGCATCCGTGTGTTGTGGGCTTGGCGGTTTGAGATTTGTAATTGCAAATTTTGTTGAAATATTGCGGAAAAGTTAATGGTGGCGGATCTAAAAAATACTGTTCGATGTCATGGATGTCTGCATTATTTCGTGACATACGATCGTCACCGGCCCTTTGGCTGTGCGCGATTTGGATTTAAGACCAAGAGCCTGCCGGCCCAAGTGGTAGTTGAATCAACTGGCATGCAATGTGCATACCGAGAAGACCGCCCAAGCGCAAAGGCGGGTTGTAATGCAGAGAACCAGAGGAAATTCTGATGGCAGGTGAACTTAATTCAGTCCAAGAAAGCATCAAGCTTGCATTGGACGCAGCCGATGCGGCAACCGATGTAACCTCGGAATATAGTCAGGTAAAACGCGAACATAAGAAGTTGGAAAAAAAAGTGTCACAGATACATCGTTACACCACCATTACCTTTGTAAGCGCCATTTCAGCAGCGGTCATTGCTCTGGCTTTTTCGGCGACTTTATATTTTAAATCGATTTCAGAATTAAAATTGATGACTACAACCAATCGTGAAGGATTGATTGTGTTTTCAGAAAATATTGAACGGTTAAACACGGTTCTTGCTGAACTCCAAGTGTCATTGTCAAAACAAGAAGAGCTTGTAAAGCTCAACCGACAAACCACAACGCAAATTAGTGAACTCAAAAAGGTGATTTCGGAGAACGGTGCCAGTATTGTTACTGAGCTGCAGAGTCATGGTGATGAACTTGGAGAGTCGACTGTCGCGCTTGGTGAAGTTTTAAAATCTGCAATGGCATCTCAAAACAAGACACTTGCAAGTGGCCATCGGGTAAACCTTAGTAGCCTTGAGTCGGCGATTATGAAGTCATTGGGTGAAATTGATAAAAAAATTGCTAGCAATAAGGCTTTGATGGGCGTCGCGGCATCGCAAAAAAGAACAAAAGCCGAAATTGAGGCGTTGAAAGCGCAGACCAAGGAGATTAAGAAACTTCTTGAAACACAGCAAAATCGGATTACATTTCCGTAAGTCCGAGACGAATGAGTATTATTGGAGTTAATTTTGGCCGAATTTGATAATGATAGCGAAAGTCCGTCATCGAATAGCTCGGTGGAGTCGGCTCATGCTACCAATTTGTTTATCAAAATAAAATCAATTCCAAGAGTTGCTTATGCTCGAGATCTTCGCCTCAAAGAGGGCGATATTATTCTAGCTAATGACGGTAAGATCTTTAGTCAGGATGTAAATGAATTCATAGAACTTCTTGACCAAGCTAAAGATAGCGAACAACAACTATTACTCACTGTTTGCCGTGGTGAGGTTGTCTTTGACCTTTTGGTTCAAGAAAGGCTGGGGGTTGAATTGGATTACTGCGATGCAGAGTCCTCGTCAGCTGCGGCTTTACTGTTCGCAAAACATCATATTGGTGAAAAGGACCACTATTGTAATTATGAGGCACTTCGGGATATTCATAGGCATGTTGTGCTCTACGATACAAGGTATTCCTCTGTTGCGACTATCGCTCCACCAATTTGGTTAATGCAGCACCGGGCCTGGGAACCGTTGGTAGCTGTGGGCGCTGCTTATGCAACAGCTTTTGCGGTGCACTGGGCCATTTTTTTAATTACGAGTTTTTTGATTGCAGTTTATTTCCACCGTATCCAGTTCCGATTAATTCGTAATTACAGCCTGTTTACTGAACATTATTTTTGGCATGTTTGTGCGGCGCGAAGCACCGCGGAAGCGCAGATTGTTTGCCGTCAGCTGGATCCAAAATGCAATTTTGACTATAGTCATGTTGGGCCACCAAACAATGACTTGACAGAGCCTGAACTGACGCAACAGCCTGGTTAATTTATTTCAACATGAAAATAGAATCTGATGCCGCCTATTAAGGTTGCGGTGTAGTACGGCTGCGTCGGTACAGTCATGCATCGTCGTTCAAACACGATTTAGATTATGGCTATGATGCTTTTTCTAATTGGCCGAGGATATCTTCTTGTTGGGATAGACTATGTACATGTGCGAGTTAGCGCTATTACGTCAATTTTAGTAGGGATCTAGTGCTAAAGAAGCTTGTATTAACTTTATCTTGTCTCTAGGGAGGCGCTCTCGAGAGCACTGTGCGCATGGCTTTATAATAATCACTTAAACGACCAGCCAATTGCTCCACGCTTTGTCGGAGAACTTGTTTTACCCGTTTTTTTGTGAACGCCCGATGGAAACATTATTAGGGTGTTGGACGGTGCTTTTGGAAATCAATAATTGATCTCAATCTCGATCCGTCGATTTTTAGCTCTTCCATCTGGCGTTTCATTGGACTCAACTGGACGAGACTCACCATAGCTTATCGCTTCGAGCCTTTCCTCTGAAATTACACCGTTTGAAGCAAATGCTTGAACAACGCTGGCAGAACGGGCCGCAGCAAGATCCCAATTATCTCTGTAATTAGAACCAAAAATCAGTGGTACATCATCAGTGTGGCCTGACACTTTGATGTCACTGTTGCCTTCCGCATTTACTTCAGCGATGCGATTCATAATTTCTATTGCTTCTGGGGTCAAATTGGCTGAACCCGATGCAAAAGCTCCTCCAGAACCAACAGTAATAATTACCTTGTCTTCTTCCCGCTCAACATCGACGAGTCCCTGACCGATTTCTTGTTTTAGTGCTACTTTCAGTTCATCTTCGGCAATTTGTGCCTTTTTGTTAGATTCTGCCTTAGCTTCGGCCTGTTGTTGGCTACTCTGGGCAGCCTCACTAGCGGCATTTGCAAGCTGTGCTAACTGGCCCTCAATACCGCCAAACAACACGTCCTGTTCTGATTTCCCAGAAGCTGCTTTTGCCTTTTCAATTGCATTTAGGGTTTTTTGAAGCAGCTGTGGAAGGTCTTTTTGTTCGGCTTCAGTGGGAGTAAAGTTTACCACAACGTTTTCGCCAAGAGTTTCGACTTCTATATCACCGCGCGCAATTGCCTCTTGTAAGGCTTTAACAAGGTCATCGGCATCACTTTGTTTTTGGCCATTGCCGTCGCTGTCTTTGGTCTTCGTTTGTGACTCTAGGTCTGGTTTAGTTGTGTCAGTTGTCTCCTGGGTCATCTCATTTGTGACCGACTTTGCTGGTGATGGGCTGAAATTTAGCGACAGAACAGTGGTTCCTTTGGGTTGCTCAACAATTGGAACTATCTTCTGTACACCAAAGGCGTTTTTCAATGAGCCGGAAATCTGTTTGAATTTAGGAACGTTAAACTCAGCAAATGATAGAATAAGAACGAAGAAAGCCATCAAAAGGGTTGCCATATCAGCAAATGTTGCCATCCAAGCTGGCGCCCCCACGGGCGGACATTTAGGACATTCTTCTTCCTCTTCTTCGATGACTTCATTTTCGTCTTGTTCAGCCATTATTATACCCTTACACAGAAACGATTATTTTAGTGTTTAATGTAATGCTCCATTAGGCGGCTTCGAGCTTGGCTTGCATTTTTGGAGGAAGGTTGGCGACCATTTGGTCTTGTATGTTGCGTGGTGATTCGCCTCTAGCTATGTTTCTCAAACCTATAACGACCAAACCGCGGTAGATTGTCTCATAAGCAGTGTAACCTTCGAGCTTAACCAACATCGGCATGAAAATAATGTTAGCGATGATCGCTCCATACATTGTGGTCAAAAGTGCCAC
>CACEJY010000055.1 GCA_902559985.1 uncultured SAR116 cluster alpha proteobacterium
AGATAATTCGGTTCTACCTGTTTTTAACTTACTGTAAACTACAGACTCAGAAAAATTCGTGTTTAACTGATGACCAAATAACGTCCTTCGGCATTTCCTCATGTATGAAGCAAAGAACAAAAAAGTCAGTTAATCTGAAAGTACAAATATGCAGTATAAGATAATGAAAAATTTTGTAGAATTGACGAATGAATATTGGAGCAAGGGTTCAGCGACGATGATTATCACCATTACATCGAAGATGGTGTTATAATCGAACTAATAATAGGAGATGATGAACTGGAACCGATGTAATGCTAACCGACATACTTAGAAGATTAGTTCTGCTTACGCTCTGGTTTGTTGGAGGCAGTGCATCATTGCTAATATTCGCAAATGCATTTCTCGACACGTACAGGGGAAAAGAGGAAATAGACTATAAACTGCTCCTGTTCGGTGTTCTTACTTTAGTCGGCACTTACGTCTGTCACCAGATTATAAACTGGCAAATAGTTAAACGCGAAAAAAATGCCCCGCCAGAGTAAGTCGGTGAGGCATGTGTTTAATCGTCTTCAAGAAATTCCCATTAATCTTCAAAACCTTTGGCTTTGAACCCCACATGTCGAGGGATTGTTGGTAAATCTGCAAGTGACCATCTATCGGTTATTTCTCTTCCTTAAATATGCCATTTTCACCTATTCGTCGACAACAGTTACAACAATTGTCCAGTTGTGGAATATGTCAGTAAGGAGTCAGTACTTGAATTTATTGCAATAAATTTGGTCGGAGCGGCGGGATTCGAACCCACGACCCCTACACCCCCAGTAAATAAAATAAGGGTGTTGGAGTAGGTTTTCTAAGGTTTTAAGCCAGTTCTTACTTGTCCAATACGATGCTTACTTGAGTAAAAGTGTATCCAATCTGTATCCAATTATGCGTTCTTCTTTTTTTGAAAAGGCCAGCAATAAAGGCCTCAATCTAACTGGTTTTGATAAATAATTTAAAAGATTCAAAATAGTCACAATTTCAGTGACAAAAACAAATCACTACAGCATTTGCAGTTTTAAAATGGTGATCAAATGTTGTCGCATCTCAACTCGTTTCATTCAACCGTCGTCCCACAGAGTCAAAGAAATGGGCATCAGATATGTCAAATGCTATACCTACATTCTCCCCCTCGCGAAGTTGATCAGATGGCTTTAAGCGGACAGTTAAAAGTTCTTCTAATCCACAATCAATATAAACTAATTGTTCCGAGCCCAAATATTCGCATACAGATATCCTTCCCTCGAGAATTCCTTTTGATGGGCCTACCACACGAATTGCCTCGGGCCGTAAACCTAATTTATGAATATTTGTTTTTGGCTGGGAAAATGATATTTTGGCTACATCATTTAAGCCTAGTGATAATTGTCCATTATTGTTGCTACAGTTAATAATATTCATTCGAGGATTACCTATAAACTCTGCGACAAAAAGATGTTGCGGACAACTGTATAATTCTCGTGGACTGCCAATTTGAATTACCCTGCCCTCATTCAAAACAACAATTCTATCGGCAAGCGTCATCGCCTCAGTTTGATCATGCGTTACATAAATCGTCGTTATACCTAACTCTTTTTGTAATCGAGAAATTTCAATACGCATATTAACACGTAAAGACGCGTCGAGATTAGACAAAGGCTCATCAAACAGGAATGCCTTTGGTTGCCTTATTATAGCCCTGCCAATAGCTACCCGCTGTCGCTGACCACCTGAGAGTTGCTTTGGCAACCGATCCAAATGTGAAGCCAACTCCAGCAACTCGGCAACCTCTCTTACTTTCGGTTCAACCTCAGTTCTTTTCATACCCGCTGTTTTGAGGGCAAAACCTATATTCTCAGAGACAGTCATATGTGGATATAAAGCGTATGATTGAAAAACCATGGCAAGTCTTCTCTCGGAAGGAACTTTCTCAGTCACATCGTCGTCATGAATAAGAATCTTACCAGAGCTCGGGTCTTCCAAACCCGCTATAATCCGAAGTAATGTGGATTTTCCACATCCAGAAGGTCCAACCAAAACAATAAACTCATGATCACTTATACACAGATCAATTCCCTTCAAAACTTCTGTATTTCCGAACCATTTCTCAATTCCTCTGAGTTCAATTGAAGCCATGAGCTCTGGCCCTCGTGACGATTCCTCTAGAATCTTTGATAAGTGAATCACGGCACAAATCAAGATAAATGGCAGCCGTCCACGAAAAGTTCATCCCACCCAAGCCTTTTCCAATCAGTGGATCAAAATATTCAGCCATTCCATTTTCTTCAATCAATAATTTAGTATCCGAAGTTACACGAAATGCTAAATCTTCAAATCCAGCATCACTTAAACCTCTGGCAATCATGTAATTCATGATAGCCCAGACCGGTCCCCGCCAGTAACGATGAGACTCGAAGCCGGGGTGTTGGGGATCCCAACTTGGCATCGCAAATTTACAGGCTTTCATGATTCGGCAACAGTTATCTATTGACTTATTCTGTTGCTCGACCGAACCAACACCTGCGTAGAAACTCAACATTGAAGCATTAGTGAGTCCGTTGCTAAATTTGCCTGTTCTCAGATCGCGCGCGCAATAGCCACCAACTTTTTCATTCCATAGCCATTCCGAACCAGCCTCGAATCTTTCTACCCAATCTTCAATCTCATGCAATGTGGAGTCCTGACCTAAATGGCGAGCCATTTCTAGAAGGTCTTTTGTGGCCCTTAAGAATATGAACTGAACACCTGGATCAGCCATTAAGAAAGGTCCATCATTGTAAATAATCTCATGGTTCCAGCCAACTTTTCGGCCAAAGTTAACAATGGTCAAAAAACGGTCATACTGGTAGCCAGTTGGTCGTTGGTCGCTATCCACATGAACTGTATCTCGTCTGATATATTCACCAATGTTGTTTGGCACATCTACTCCTGCCAAACCAATATCCCAGTCTGGACAGTTATCACGTCCTGACTCCCAGGGATGAATGATACCGATAACTCCACTCTTTTTGGGATCTCTCGCTTCGCAGAACCAACGATGATAGGACAAAAGGTCCGGAAAAATTTCACGAGCTCTGTTAATATCGTCAAGCCCTCCCATTTGAACCATCTCCCATACTATACTAGCCAAAACTGGCGGTTGAGAGTGGCCACTGGTTGATGGTGATGTCTTAGTCTGCCAAACTCCCGGACCAGGAAAATAATCCGGATCATTTTGCCGAAAAACAATGTGCGGCACCATTCCATCTTTCCATTGAGCATTTAACAAGGAAGCAAGTTCTAACCATGCTCTGTTCTTATCAAGGTGCCAAAGCCCCAAGGCTGTAAAACCTGAGTCCCAGTTCCACTGATAAGGATAGAGACGATTGGTTGGCACCGTATAATCACCTCTATCATTCATCTTTAGAACATTAATTGCTTCTTCGATTCGACTGGTCATATCATTATCCTTTAACAGATCCAGTAGTAAGGCCTGAAACCAAATAGCGCTCAAACCAGAGAAAAATTATCAGCACAGGTATTGTAGCAACCACAGATCCCGCCATTAAATGCTGTCTCGGCACCTCTGAAGAGTCTAAGGAAACAATTCCTCGCGACAGAGTAAACAAATTAACATCATCCAAAAACATAAACGCGAAGAGGAACTCATTCCATGCAATCATAAAAACATAAAGTGAGACGGAAGCTATCGCCGGCATTGAGAGTGGCAATGCTATTTTTGTAATAATTTGTGCCCTAGACAACCCATCAATTAATGCAGCGTCATCCAATTCACGAGGCAAACTGGAAAAATAGCCTTGAAGCATATAAAGCGCCACTGGAATAGTTGTTGCAGGATAGACCACGCATAATCCCAAAAGAGAATTGCGTAATCCAATCTGACTAAATAAAGCATAAAGCGGAATTACCAACACGATCGCAGGTATCAAATAAATCGTCAAAATAGATCCAGAGAACCACTTGCGTCCTGGAAAACGCAATCGTGAAACAGCGTAAGCTCCTGGGATCGAAAAAATTAGAGTTATGGCAACCGTAGAAATCGAAACAAGGAAGGAATTTAACAAATAAGTTAGAAAGTTGTACTCTGTGAATAATTCAATATAGGAGCCAAATAATTTTGAATAACCAGCTCTAAAATCCACAGATAGATCTAATGGGTTTAAAAGCAAGCTTTGCTGACTTTTCAAACTGGTAACAATCATTATGTAAAAAGGCACAAAAACAATAAGTAAAAATATTATCAAACCCAAACCCCAAAGGAGGTTTAAATAAAATTTTTCTATTAGATATTTTTGGTTTTGCCCAATTTTAATATCCTTCACCACTGAAGTAATACACCACCAACTAAATCCAACATGGAGAAATAGTAATAGGTGAGCCTTCCAATCAATCATTTCTGTTGAAAATTTGAAGGGCTGTCCAAAAGTGAAAATTAAAATAAGAAAGGCAGTAATCGTTAATCCTAAAAGGTTATAGGTGTATCCCTTGCGGGGGTATTTTGAAACCACAAAAGCACCGGCAAGCATTCCTGCAATTAATGTGGAGGCAATTTGCAAAGACACCGGGATGCCCCACATTAATACAGCCAATATTGAAATAATTACATGCCAGAGGACGGTCCAAACACCACCGGCAACCATTGCCCCAAAAAGCCCCGTCATCCAGAATTTCATTACCCGTGATCCTTAGGCAAAAAATAAATAAAAATTCCAGAAACACTAAGAAGAATTGCAAAAACTACTGAAGCTACCGCTGCGCCAGCACCCAAATTTGATACAGCAAAAGCCTGCTCATACACATTTACCGTTAAAGTTCTTGTTCCCGCATTACCACCGGTTAATAAAAATATGTCGTCAAACTTATTAAATGTCCAAATAAACCTCAGCAAAAACAGAATAGCTAAAATACCTACAATGTTTGGTAATGATAAAAACCAAAATTGTTGTAGTGGTGATGCACCATCCATTTCGGCCGCTTCGTAAACATCCTTTGGTATAGATTGCATACGGGCAAGAATAAAAAGAAACGATAAAGGAAAATATCGCCATATTTCAAAAAGAATAACCATGGAAAGCGCGAGGGGTAAATTAAACTTATGCCCAAATAACTCAACCTCAACGGTTCGCTGACCAAAAAAATTAATCGGTTGTTTTATTTCACCCATCTCAATCAACAGATGATTTATCACGCCAGAAAAAGGATCAAAAAGAACTACCCATGAGAACGCCACAGCGATTACAGGTGCTACGTAAGGAAAAAGAAGAAAACCCCGAACTATTGCCCGACCAGGAAAAACGCTTCTCATAATTTGGGCAGCAAAAAGGCCCATTAACAAGGCTCCAGCAGTACCAAAGACCGTGTAGTAAATTGTTATTTTCAGTACATTCCAGAATTCAGCCGATGAAAATAATTTGAAATAATTAGATAACGTGAACTCAAATGATGTTAGAACATTTTTAGTTTGAAAACTTGCCTCTGGCTTTGTTTTCAGAAGTAGCTGGCGAGCCAAGACTGGTTCATAAAACGCTAGCGTAACAGCAACACGACCGCGGGCCTTTGGCTCTAAGGCGCCCAATTCGCATGAGATAACTCTCGGCATGAGGTCAACTTTGATCTTGCATCTTGGATCGACTTCTTGCACGGAGGCGCCATCAGGTACTCTGTCGTCAAATTTTACTTCAGTTAAATTATATTTTTTTGATGGGTTACGATACCGATATTCTAGTCGAACTATGTCACTTTTTGTCTCAGAGGCACTAAGAACTTTTTCCCTAATTGAAAGTTCAGGCGAACGTAAATCAGCCAACAGAACGGGTTTAAAAGATATCCAAAAATTGGCAAATAATGGAAAAAGAACCACCCCTAAAACTAGAAGGAAAGTAGGCAATAACAATTTGTAGGCAAGCCGTCTCTCACGACGGACTAACGCTCCTGCATTTATCTGTGACGAGCGATTTTCCATCAGTTTTCATCCAAACAAAATGAGAGTTTAGAGGAAAAACTTTAGGGCAGAGGCGTCCCCTGCCCTAAAGTTTTTTTATTCGATAGCTGCTAAACCAGCATTCATCTTATCAACAGCTTCAGAAGCATTTATTTCATCATCAATGTATTGACGAACAATCCGATTAATGAGCTGAGAGTTGATCATTTTTGACGCCAAAGAGAGTTGCCCCTCTTTTACCCCCCATCGGTCAGCTGTCTCAAGACCACCAACTATTTTCTTTATAGTTGTGGGACTGTAAAGATCTGACAAGGGGGCTTTCCGATCTACACCAACAGGTAATTTTGACCAGGCTTTTATATATTTTGCTGTGTTCGTTATCTCACCTCTTCTTACGGGAAATTTACCCTCTGGAGCAATTGACAGAGTGGCGGTGTACCCATCCTTCATTGAATAAGTGACAAACTGGCTCGCTACGTCCGTATTGGCATCACTTGTAACTCCAAAATATTTAATATCAGCCCAAGCTGCTCCTTTGGGATTTGATGGCCCACCAAATGTAGTGACGATCCCCGTCTTTGAAGCCAGTTCTGTCGAGGTAGGATCGTTATTAATCGTTGGAGGAGCAGAGTTCCGAAGCCCAGCAAGTTCATCCAAAATAAACGGAGACCAAATAATCATAGCCGCTTTACCAGAAAAATAAATTTCTCGAGATTGTTTCCAGTAAAGTTCACCTGGCGGAGAAGATTTTGCGATTTTTTTGTAGAAATCTAAAACTTCTGTCGTCGCTTTTTCGTCTAGTTTATTGAACCCATTCTTACCGACAGGCGACACGCCGTTTGCAAGAAACACATGTTCCAAGACTTGGCTCATAAAATTTTCATCGACTTTAGTTGCAGCAACAAAGCCATACATCGATGGTGGATTATGCAGTTTATCCACAGCATTAATTATAGCCTCATAGCTGGTTGGGGCAGCAAGACCAGCAGCATCAAAAAGATCTTTCCGGTAAACCACCATCTGAGTCCAACCGTCGACAGGTACTGCAGCCGTCATTCCATCATACTGCGCCATGGCAATGGCGCCCGGTGCAAAAGTACTTTTTTGCAGGGAATTCACAATATCAGAGTTAGTCTCCACATCAAGCAAACCTGCCTCTGCCCAAGGTAAAACGTATTGAATTGAATGATAAATTACATCAGGCAAATCTCCCGCCGCAAACGCTGCGGTGGCGCGCTTACCAAGGTCTTTTTCCTCAATTGGAATCACCTCAACCGAATGACCTGTCCTTTTTTGAAAATCTGCAGCCATTGCCTCTTGTTTTGCAAGGCGCTTTGGTTGATTTTCAGTTGTCCAAAAACGAATTGTCTCAGCATAAGCAGCAACGGATATCAAACTGCCAGCCATAAAAGCAGCTACAAATATTTTTAGGTATTTCATTTCTCACTTCCTCCTTTAGTTTTTTGTTTTTAACTGACTTGAATTTTCTGGATGTGAACCATCCAAATTGGGGGGGTTATCAGTTCCTCGCCTGACAAGCGTTGCGCGGAAAAGTTTCTGAAAAGCTGATGTTTTCTGACCACCCTCGATAATATTTATTAACATCTCAGAAAGTTGCCTGCCCGCTTCTTCAATAGGCTGTCGCATTGTCGAAAGCGGTGGCTCCAACCAATCGCCAATATTAAGACCATCGTAACCAATGAGCGATACATCAGAACCCGGTTGCAGACCATTTTCACGCAACGCCTGCATAGCTCCAATGGCCACGACATCTGAAACACAACAAACTGCTGTTGGCGGAGCGCCCAAGGACAGCAATCTCTTCATCGCTGCCTTACCACCCTCAAAACTTAGTTCTGATGTCTCTTGGTATTGCTGAGGCACAGAGACATCCAGTGCAGCCATTGCCTGCGACCAACCTTCTGCTCGTTGTTTTGTAAAGTTATAGATCGGTGGACCTCCAATAGATGCAATCGCACGGTGCCCAAGGTTAAAGAGATGTTCTGTCATCTCGATAAATGCTTTTTTATTGTCTACATCCACCCAAGCGGACTCTTCAATATTTTCAGATCTACCAAAGGAAATAAAAGGTATTTCAAGTTTCTTAAGAATTTCGAACCTCGGGTCTTGGATCAAAGTTCTTGAAATAACTAATCCACTTATATTGCCAGAACGGGAAATTCGTTTAAAAAACTTAGACTGTTCGGCGGCGTTATTTGGTGCCAATATTTGCAAGTCCCAACCACGCTTATCTAATGCCAATGCCATCCCGGTCATCAACTCACTAAAAAATGAATTATTCAATTGGTCGTTCAGCGGCGGCATGACAAAGGCAACTGTATCCGCTTTTCCCGAGGCTAACCTTCTGGCGTGGATATTGGGTTGATATCCCATTTCGTCTGCCAAATTTCTGACTAACTCTTTTGTCTGCTCGGCTATATCCGAATAATTATTTAGCGCACGTGATACTGTGCTTTCAGATAAATCCAATCTCTCAGCAAGGAGTTTTAGTTTTGGAATTGTTTGCAAAGCTTCCCTCGTTAAGAAAGGTTTGCCGAAAGCGCTTTCGTTGTCAATTTAAAAAGGTCTTGAACCAACTTTTGATATTAAAAATTGACAATTTTTATGGTCGATTTTTAATTAGGCTGAAAATCAGCCACAACAACCAATTTTGGGTCAACCCTAACGCCGTAAACACGCAAAAAACCATCAAACAATGTAAAAAAACGTATCCAAAACTGTATCCAAAAGAAAAAAAGCCCCCGGCCAATTAAGGCCGAG
>CACEJY010000056.1 GCA_902559985.1 uncultured SAR116 cluster alpha proteobacterium
ATATTTGTTGCCAAAGCTGCTGCTGCTCCCCCGGATGATCCTCCAGAGGTACGCTCTAGATCGAAGGGATTACGGGTTGGCCCGTACACGAGGTTATTGGTCGCGGTACCAGACCCAAACTCCGGCGTATTGGTTTTGCCGACAATAATGCCGCCGGCAGCCCTCAGGCGAGCGACAAGTGCATCATCCTCTATGGGCACATGATTTTCGAATAATTTTGAACCCCATGTCGTTCGAAGGCCCTTTGTTGCATTTAAATCCTTTATTCCGATAGGAAGACCATGTAGTGGGGGAAGAACATTCCCCGCCAGAACAGCATTTTCAGCAATTTTTGCTTCTCTTCGGGCTCGCTTTAAATCAGTCGCAACGATGGCATTAATCTGGGGATTGACGGCCTCAATTCGGCTAATACATGCCTCCAGAAGTTCTGTGGGTGATAGCTCTCCGCGGCCAATTAACCGTCGAGCTTCTGAAGCGCTTAATTCGCACAGATCATTCATGTTCGGTAAGC
Source organism: uncultured SAR116 cluster alpha proteobacterium (assembly GCA_902559985.1). Taxonomy (GTDB): domain Bacteria; phylum Pseudomonadota; class Alphaproteobacteria; order Puniceispirillales; family Puniceispirillaceae; genus UBA3439. The sequence goes on from CACEJY010000056.1 coordinate 512, forward strand.
CGTAGCTGGGCTCTCCCTTAATTTATTGCGCATTTAGACGACGCCGTCCCTCGAGCAAAAAGCCATTTCGGTTTTGTTGCGGGGAAGGAGCCCAGGATCTATACACAATTTTTTTGTGTTTGAGTTTGTAAATGAAGGTATAACAGAATGAGCGACATGGCTCGCGCCATTCTGCCATGTGCAGTACAAATTGAGCACCATACCGCGTTCGATGGTCACACCAAGGAAAGCTGGTTTACAGCTATCAAGCCAGATTTGAATTGCACAGATTGCTGGCCCCTTATGGGGTTGGCGTTTTGTTTCTAGTGGGTGAATTGGCACTATTTTTTATCCTTTTTTCTACCCAAAACCTAAATCATCACTTCGTTAGGGAGTATAATCATGTAACCGTTTCTAATTTTTTTAGTTTAGGTATCATCAGAGAAAAGTCGAGGGTATCTGTATATTGTTCAAAAAGGACGCGCATGAGTTCACTCGTCAAATTAAAAGTGCTTGATCTTACAACGCACCTATCTGGACCTTATTGTTCCATGATTCTTGCAGATCATGGTGCTGATGTCGTTAAGGTAGAAAACCCCAATGGTGGAGATCCATTACGTCACTCCCCGCCCTTCCAAGAGGGTGAGAGTGCGCCTTTTATGCTCTGGAATCGTAATAAAAGATCAGTAGCGTTGGACCTAAAGAGTAAGGAAGATTTGTATATTTTACAGCAAATGGCCGAAAAAGCCGACGTAATGATTGAAAACTTTAGGCCTGGAACAGCTAGAAGGCTCGGTATTGATTATAAAGCCATTACACAAATTAACCCTGACATAATTTATTGCTCAATTTCTGGTTTTGGACAGACAGGGCCTTATGCCGAGCGTGGAGGCTTTGACCTGATTGCAAACGCGATGTCTGGACTAATGTCAATTAATGGCCCTGCTGACGGCCCTCCCTTTAGGATCCCGATGCCAGTTTCAGACGTATGCGCGGGAATGCATGCAGCAATTGGTATATTATTGGCGCTGAATAATCGGGAGAATACCGGCTCTGGACAATATATTGACACAAGCCTTTTTGAGGCTGGAATATCTCTCGGTGTTTATGAAGCTGCCAGCGTTTTTGCAAATGGGGAAGTGCCAGAACGGCTTGGGCAAGCACACAGAGGAAGTGCACCGTATCAGATGTTTAAAACGGCAGATGGTTATATAACTGTCGGTGGAGCGCAGGAGAATTTTTGGGTTTCTCTATGTAAAGTTCTTGATTGCGAGCATTTTTTAGATGACCCCAAATATAAGTCAAAAGAAGAACGGGTAAAAAACCATGTTCGTCTTGCCGGAGATTTGACCACTTTTTTCGAGAATTATTCGACTGAAGAGATATGGAAACTTCTGGATGATGCCGGTATTCCAGCTGGCCCAGTTCTGAACCATGTTGACGTTTTTAATAATCCACAAACAATTGAAAGGGGTATGGTTGAGACAGTTAGTCACTCAAAAGTTGGAGAAATGAAAACTCTTGGGTCACCGGTCAAACTGTCAAAAACACCAGCGAAAATTGTAAAAAGTGCCCCATTATTAGGAGAACATAATGATGAAGTGCTGAACGATTGGGATCTTTCTAAATGAGGCAATCTAGCCCTGTGTTTTTGCCCATGTCAATCAATACCGGTGGGGGCATTTTTTTGGCACAACAGGTTTTATACCCCAACAAATCCGATGGAACTATCTCCGTCCATATTAACTGATTAAAAAGGTAGAAAGCCTCTGATCAATGGCAGGAAAGCCATCGCCTTTTGAAGCAATCCCATTACGCTGATACCAAATCGGGGCAGTATAAATAAAACAACGCCCGCTAACACCACTCCCAGTAACAAAACAGGGAGCAAACTTGGCGGTCTTGGGTTTGCTTCTCCGTCGACCACCTCTCCATCAATGACATCATCAACCCGTTTCTTGGAGAGAAGCTTTATAATAAACAAACCAATAGCGACGCCTAAAGCGAATAAAACAAGTAATCTGATCATATCATAGATGTTGGGTTTACTTACGCAGAAATCAACTGTTTTAATTCATTCGTGTTCGTTATCAATACAAAGTAAATTAAACAGCTAGATGGAGACGTTAGTTTATGGAACAACATAGTAGGAGACAACAATGAAAATAATGGGGATAGGAATATGCTTTGCAATAATGCTTGGGGCAATATTGCAAATTGGATATCATCTATTCATTGACATCAATTCAGCATTATTTGTTTTAGGAGGAGCAACGGGGTTTTTGGTCTTTAAGAAAAATTCAGGTGATCACATCAAAAATTTTGGGCAGGGCGCTGTTTTTTTTGGCTGGTTGGGAACTCTGGTCGGATTAATTGCTATTACTGGTAACAGATTTATGGTGTGGGGTGATGTAGAAAAAATGGGTCCAGCTTTAGCAGTGGCGATGCTGACTATATTGTATGGCTACACAATTAAGATGGTCACTATTGCCCTTACTGAAGATTAATTCTTGTTCACACTTATGACTCTTTGGGGAGAAATTTGAGTTGGGTAGTGAGAAAATCATTCAACGCCTATTGCGAAAGTCATTTGTTAAGGCACTCCTATCTAGAGAATTATGATGGCTGACGCGGTTTTTGATAATTAGAAGAGGGCAAATGCTCAATAAAAGCCTTACAACAAATATAGTTGCGCTTGCAATTATAGCCGCCAGTTATATGTCCCCAAAATACAATGAGACAATATATCTAATTGGTCTCTTCGCACTCTCGGGTGGAATTACAAACTGGCTAGCCATTCACATGTTATTTGAGAAAGTGCCATTCTTTTATGGGTCAGGGGTAATCCCAAGTAGATTTGAAGAATTTAAACTTGGAATAAAGCAACTTGTAATGACTGAATTTTTTACTCCACAAAATATAAATGTTTTCTTAGAACAACAAACCGAAGTCCTTTCGGCAGATATTAACAACATGATTGATTTTGACCGTGTGTTTGATGGATTGGTTGAAGCCATAGAAGGCTCATCTATGGGTAGCATGTTAACGATGCTGGGTGGTAGAAAAGCACTACAACCTCTCAAAGAACCTATCACCCTGAAACTTCAAGAAATCATGGAGGAAATGCAAGAATCAAAAACTGACGACAAAGACCTGACTTCATCGTTGTTAACTCAGGTGGAACGAATAATTGACCAGCGACTTAACCAACTTACGCCGGTGCAAGTGAAAAATATAATACAGAAAATGATTCGCAAACATCTAGGGTGGCTAGTAGTTTGGGGCGGTGCAGTTGGAGGTTTTATAGGATTTGCAGTTGCCATAGTCTGAGACACACCCAGTCTGTCAATACCGCCTACCAATGCATGAGATTCATTCCCATGCCATGAACAAGAGCTATCTGATTTTATTGCTTAAGGCGACAAATCAATGGTGAAAACTACAGATTTTATAATTAGCATCGTTACAGGCATTTCAGTTTTTTTCTTCTTCTTTAATGTTGCTTTGATTAGGGGGGGTCGCCAATCTATTAATCTTATTGGCTTTCGCTACAACGGTATTTGCCCCAATAATTTGGTTCATTGTTCAGAATGAAATCGAAAAACCAGTGCCAATTTTGATGTTGCAGATTGGAGCCCTAGTGTTTGCATGTGTTGCAACATTGATGACGTTTGCCGCTTCGTCCCGAACAGACTTGGCAAAATTGACAATCTAAAAGCTGTGACATTTTGGATTGGTCGACAGCACATGATAAACGATAAACAAACACTCAGAACTTATATCAAATTAGAAGTTGAAAGCTGATGAAAATTGAAAAACTCACCGAAGATGTTTTCAAAGTAACAGTCCCAGGAAGCAAAACAACACAGCATGAGGTTACTGTTACCGATATTGCGTATCAGCACCTTACGAGTGGACGAACAACCAAAGAAGAGCTTCTGGAATTTTCATTCAAATTCCTTTTAGATCGAGAACCAAATACTTCAATTCTCAGTCAATTCGACATAACGGTTATTTCGCAGTACTTCCCAGAGTATGATTCTGAGTTGTTACAAATACTGACTTAAAAAAAGAGATTCAATAATGAAACTTGAATTCCATCATATCAATTACGTCTCCAAAAACATTGAAGAGCTAGATATGTTTTATCAAGACATCATGCAAATGGAGACAATTTCTCCCAAGAAATTTCCAAGGACAGCTGCGACTGAAAAAACAGGATATGATGGCAAAATCAAATTTGTGACTGAAGGAACCATGCAAATGCATTTAGCAGAGCAAGACTTGACCGTTGCGAAGAAGCATAATCAAAAAATAAACCCAGTTGAAAGGGGACATATTGCTTTTAGGACAGATGATATTGAGGAATTCAAAGCTCTTTTACGAGAAAAAAATATTCGATTTTCTGACTATGGGACTGCATTTGCTAAGGATTGGTATCAGATTTTTTTCCAAGACCCTGTTGGCAACGTCATCGAAGTTCACCAATTAATAGGCTAGTTGATGTTTGCCATGATCATATAAATCAAAAATTTGGACGAGTTTATCCAATCCATCTGTTAATGCTGCAGGTCCAGGCTGCAAAATCAGCGGCGATTTAATTTCGTAAATACAGTTTTTCTCTACTGCTGGCACAACGGACCAACCTTCTCTTTGATAGAATGTCTCGGGCCTGACTTTTTTGCCACACCAACTTGCAACAATAATATCTGGTGATGCGTTTATGACCTGCTGAGAGGCCACTATCCGGTCAGTCGCGGCCTCATTGCCGGACAACTCAAAAAAACACATCCTGTCCTCCTGCTATTTCTATCAGCTCTGAGACCCACTTGATCCCAGTTATCAGGGGTGAGTCCCATTCCTCGAAATATACTCGCGGTCGATCAACATATTTTTTCTTAATCCGGATGTCATTTAGGCGCTTTTCATAAGACGAGGCTAGTTCTTCTGCCTTATCACCCACACCAACAATGGCACCCAAGTGACGGACCATGGCAAGTATTCCAGCAATATCACGCTGATTGTATGCCATCACAGTCACACCACTTTTAATCAACTCAGCCGCAATATCGGCTTGCAAATCTGAAAAAGCTAATACTAAATCAGGTTGGAGTGAGAGTATTTTGTTAATTTTTGCAGATGTGAAGGCAGCAACCCTCTCCTTCTCCTCACGAACGACTGATGGACGCACTGCATATCCAGTAACACCAACAATTCGATCTTGTTGACCGAGTAAATACAACGTCTCGACTGTCTCCTCGGTGAGACAAATTATTCTTTTCGGCGGAAAACTGCGCACTTTGTATAAAACCCTCAATAGAGTTAAAGAATTTGATTACGCCCAGACTTGTTTAAACGGTCTTAGAGTAAATCAATGGATTTCATGATTTGAAACGGTAAAAACCTAGCACCAGGTTCATATCTTGTTAAGACAGCAAAACAAGTAAGATGACTACTGGATCAACTGCTTATAGAGTAAGACTAATGGACCAAATGTTTTTAAGTTAAGCTAGTGGAAGAAAGGCTGCTTTATGAATTACTTTTTGAACATTCCCCAAAAGCAAAAACCATTGTCTGACGGAGATTTGATGGCTTTAGCCCAGGAGAACAAGGAAAAAGCATCGGCTCAACGCAAGAAGAAAGCGATGAAAGGATGTGGTTGCTGTCCAGGTAATCCGCCTGAAGACGCCTAAAGATTTGGTGTAAAAATGATTTACGCAAAGATTTTTATTTTCGTAATAATTGGCATCATTTTGTCTCATTATTTATAAGCAATAAAAAAAATCAGAGGTTTTTCACCAGCCCAAAGCTGGATTAGTTAAATGGTATAACGGGTCATTCGTAATGATTAGTTGGGAGTTCGATCCTCTCATCCAGCACCACACTTACACAGCGACAAACAAGAAAAAGGAGAGCATGAATGGTGGCAAAAAATAAAGCAGGTCTTTATATCGTCGACCCTGATCGTAAAGGGGCGACGTCGAGTAAACCAAAGGATGCGAAAGACAACGAAAGCCAAAAGGCTTATTACACCCGTAAGTACATGGAGATTCATGCTGCCCGAAAGAAAAAGAAGGGCCACCCGAAGGTGACCCAAGTAGAATAACAGCTTCCTTGTACCTCCAAGGAAGCTGTTATTGTCTTGTTACATTTTAACCCAAACCTGATTAGATGGATGTACGACCTCGTTGGACTATCGTCTGCACCAATTGAGAGGGATGCCGGTTCATCGAGGTCGTTCGTAATCATGCTCCCTTGGAAACCGTTTTTAAAAATAGGCTGTTTCAATCAGTTTATTTAAGAAAAAACTCCTCTAATCAGCCGATTTAGACGGCCACCTGATTGCGTTGGATGATGCAACTCATTAGAGTGCCTGTTGCTGTGGAGAGGTTGCAGAGCAGTTGAATATAGCGGTCCCGCCCACTTTTTGTACTTAAGATTAGGGGCAATTCTTTGGATACGTTATCCACTTCAGTTTCCATCGTGAACACACACCCTAATAAGGGGATATCAGAGGGTGTGTTGGTCTACTAAAGCCGTTGGTGGGCTTAACTCTTTACCGGATGATTGAAACTTCATCTTGTTTGCCAATATCAACATCATATGCGGCATCAAGGGAGCAAGCTAGTCTGTTATAGCGCTCGCTGTCCGAACGTAATGGTGTCTCGCTGATTACTTGGGCATTCCTAAGGACCCAACAACCACTCGCATCCATTTCCAGTTCGTCATCCATACCAAGCTTAACGGCATAAATCTCAGGATTTTAATATTGCGCAATAATGGCCCATAACTTACTTCCTACGGGTAATGTCTGGCTGGCAATCTTGATCAGTAAATCAGGCAAGGTTAAACAACCCATGGCAGCCACCATCAAGAATATGCCTTTAAGATTTGTACTTGCTGGTGTTTTGGTAGTGATGCCGTTTATGGCTTGGCCCGTTAATCTTTTTTTGTATCCTGAAATGGAGACTCATCAGGTTTTCTTGTCCAATATTTCCCTCAGCACTTTTTCACTCCCAGCGCTGATAGCCCCATCACCTTTTTTAATCTCATACCAGGCTTTGATTTGCCGTAGTTGTTTATCCTCTAAAATCAACTCGTACTGTTTTGCCACTTTATAGGAGACATCAAAATACTTCATGACCATTGCAGTTTTTTCAGTTTTCATTTTCACCTTATCTGCTCAATATCAGGTAATTTGCGGTAAATTTGTGAAATTTCATTTGGTGTTGTAATCCAGATTTCATCGCGCCTTTTACAGATATGATCAAGTGCCCTTTTTAGATGCTTTTGTCTAAATGGTTGGCCAACAATAAATGAATGTAACGAGAGGGGAAAAACAATCGGGTGTGGCTCTTTTAAGCCCATCAGGACATCAAACTGGTCAATTATCATGTTTGCATATTCTTCTGCTGAGACACGGCGGCCAACTATTGCAGGTTGATCATTAAGTTCAATGGGATATGGAAGCGTCAATATTTCACCCTCGTCAGTCTGCATCCAGAATGGCTGCTCGTCGCAGAGCCCCCAATCTAACAAATATTCATATCCTGCAGCACATAGAATATCGGGTGTTCTTTGACTGGGGGTAAGGTAAGGTGACAACCAACCAGTTGGTCGTTTACCATCGGCTTTAAGCATTATTTCCGTAACCTCAGCAACCATTTCAGTTTCTTCTTCAAAGCTCATATCAATTGGCCTCGCGTTACCGTTTGATATCCCGTGGCCAATCATTTCATCACCACGCTTTCGATAACGGTCCAGAAGTTCCGGGCTATGAAAGTAATTTGCAGCGTTTACAAGAACACCAACATTCAATTCAAGATCATCAAGCAAATCTGCAAGGCGCCATCCGCCCACTCGGTTTCCGTATTCGCGCCACAACCAACTTCTCTGGCTCCACGGTTTTGTTTCACGGTCTAAGTCAATGCCGCCACCTTCACCAAACGGAAAATGTTCAATGTTTAATGCGATGTAAAAGGCTATGCGTTTACCACCCGGCCATTCAAAAGACTTCCTCGTGGAAATACCGGAATACGAAAAGCGATTGTGGTTTTTAAGCATTGCCTATTTCCTTCGCGCAAAATAGTGCCAGAAAAAAAGGAGTTTTTAAAATTTTTCATATTACTCGCCATAATCAAACTCCTTACTCGTAACACCTTTTTGGGCATCACAGCGAGCTTCAAATCTTGAAGCCAAAGCTTTT
>CACEJY010000057.1 GCA_902559985.1 uncultured SAR116 cluster alpha proteobacterium
ACGGCACCAAGATCAAAACTGCCATCATCATGCTGGGTCGCGGCGGGTGAACAATGAAAATTGGCAGCGCTTTCTTCTGGCAAATCCAGCGGCAAGGCAATGCCGTCTTCCAACACACGCTTATAAATCCCTTCACGCGCTGTATAAACTGTACCATCAAGATACACAATATCGCCAATGGTAAGGTCTGCCAGAGCGTCGGGTGTTGGATTTGCGCTTAAACGTATTTTCCGCGGTTTGTTGGAATTTACCATTCAACCGTCTCCCGCCTTTGGTAGTCGGTGAACCATGCTGGGTCCGTGCGGTAGGTAACACGCCCATCACCATAAATCCGGGCGACAGCACGACGCGACGACAAACAAAAAGCGTGAACACTCATTTGCATACCACCAGTATGGCAATAGCCAACCTCGATATTGCAATCAATCACCATTGATTTGCCAACAAACCCCATCGCCCCCATACCAATATTATTGCCAAGCTCTTTGAACTCATCTTCCAATGCAGCAATTTTTGGGTCAGGGTTTCGATCACCAACCATGCGGAGGCAGGCAGCCCGCTTGCCTAAAACCATACAGCTATCTTTTGACCCGCCAAGACCAATGCCAATGATGGCGGGTTGACAGGCAAGACCACGCTTGCCAAATGCAACCAGTGAGTCCAGATAAAACCGCTTAATACCCTCGATACCATCACTTGGGAATAGCATCCGGTAATCAGTTCCAAACAAACCACCCTTATGGACTGTTACAAGGTCAACCCAGTCACCATCAGGTTCAAATCCATATTCAATCTCCGGGGCACCAATGCCCACATTATTATCATGATCGGTACGCCACAGCGGATGAACACGATTAGGTCGCAGTGGGACCGACTGGGTAGCATTAGCGGTAGCACGGCGAAGTGCCGTTTCAAGGGCAATTGGCCCCCCGTCAATTCTGGCTTCATTTCCCATTTTCACATACCACCTGGGGCAGCCAGTATCACCACACATGGCACGACTATCTTCCTTGGCAGCGGCATAGTTCTCCAACATCGCCTCAAGGACAAAGCTAGATAAATCACCATCTTCATCATCAGCAGCTTTTTGCAATCCAGATAAGTAATCATACGGAATTTCAATAGCCGCCTTTTTCATAAGGCTCTCGGCCGTTTGTTGAATCACATCAATATTTATCATTGTGCTGCCCCCACCAGCGTTTCAGCCTCATCGGCACCAAGCAGCGACTCCCCTGGCTTGACGATGGTAAATTTTACTGCCTCCCGGCTTACTTCAATGCCGCTATCACCATCCGTGGCGACGGTAAAATAGGATTGATCCATTGGACCGGCATCTGGGAAGTCTTCACGGAAATGGGCCCCGCGAGAATTTTCACGTGATAACCCAGCTTTGGCAATAACTTCGGATGTATGAATCAGGCTTTGTAGGTTCAACCAGTCATGCCATGAGAGGTTAAACGCAAGGTTATTGGAGGCAACACCTATGGTTTCCATTTCTAGTTTCAAGGCCGCAATACGCTCTATACCGCGCCTTATACCGCTTGCGTCGCGCATCACCCCGACATCATCCCACATGACATTCATAAGGCGATTACGCAAATCCTGAATATTGCCTGGCTTCGCCAACAACGGAGCAATGGCTCGGGCCAACTCCTCATCAAGAACCGTCTCATCCACATCATGCAACGCATTCATTTTTGTCGCATCAACACCCATTACATCACCAGCAATTCCACCATAAACGGTGGAATTAGCAACACCGTTACCTCCAAGTCGGTTTGAGCCATGTGCACCACCAGCATCTTCACCGGCAACATAAAGACCCGGCAAGCTAGTGCGTGTATCAACATCAACAACAATTCCACCCATCAGATAATGGGCGGTCGGCACCACTTCAACGAGACCGCTGGCAAGATCAAAACCACTATCAGCGCAACGCTTGACCATTCCCTGAAATTTCTTGGCAACCACTTCAGGACCGAGATGTGACATTGAGATATAAACCCCGCCATACGGTGATGTTCGCTTCTGTCGCATTTCTTCATAAATGGCTCGACTGACAATATCACGTGTTGCGCGTTCACCCTCACTGTCATAATCGAACATGAACCGCTTGTTGTCACCATTAAGCAAATAACCCCCAGCTCCACGCAGCCCCTCTTCCAGAACAGTGCCGGTCATTTTTGTTTCATCGCCCGCCAAAAGCCCAGTTGGGTGAAATTGTACCATTTCCATATCGCGTAATGCCAATCCTCGGCGAAGCGCCATTGAGAGGCCATCCATGGTCTTGTCACCAGACGGGGTATGATATTTATACATTGTTGGACCACCACCAGTGGCCATCAGCACCGTTTTCGCACGAACCAGCCGAAATGTTCCCCGCCTCATGTCAATAAACAGAACCCCAGCCAGTGCGCTACCATCTTTCGATGGGATAAGGCCAATGGCCCGATGTTCCTGTAATTTTTCAACTGGCCGAGATAATACTTGTTCCATTAGCCGGCCAATAATTTCAATACCGGTTAAATCACCCTTATGGGCGGTCCGGTCAAATGTCTGACCCGCAAATGCTTTTTGATGAAGTGTGCCATTCGGATTACGATCAAAAAAACAGCCAATTTCATTTTCCAGCTCATGTATCCTGGTCACCGCCGTGCTGACCAAACGCCATGCCATATCCTGATCAGGCAGCCACTTGCCGCCAATGATTGTATCCATGAAATGGCGCTCCACAGAGTCCTGTGGATTCAATGCCACATTGTAGCCACCTTGCACCATGCGTGTGCAGCCACATTTCCCGATTAGGCCCTTTACCGCTATAGTGACCCTCTGGTTGGGAGCAGCCTTTTGGGCATGCAAAGCGGCAAACAGCCCCGCCCCACCAGTGCCAAGAATTAGAATGTCAGTATCATGTCGCTCAATGATTGGTTTCATCAAATTATATCGCTTTCAAGAAAAAACTTGTCGACACCATAAAGGCCAACGCCACTGCCATCGAGGCCATTGTTTTCTGGTGAGGACTCCAGGGCAAAAATTCTAGAGCCATTAACCGTAGACCACCAAATAGATGCACCGCCAACAAAAATACGAGGCCAAATTCGGCCAATTTTACAATCGTCAAATCAGTAAAACGCAGCAACCGGTCAAGGCGTTCGGGCGCGGTAATAGCAAGAGAAAGCATGTAGAAATGAACCGGCAAGAATAACGCTAACCCAAGCCCAGATATTCGGTGCAACAAAAAAGCAAACCACAACGGGTGCGAACGATGTGGCCTAATCACAGCCCGCCTCCTGCCAGCGTAACCGCAAAAACCGCGCGCGCCCCAAGCCCCAACAACCCTGCAAAAACCATCCAGCTCAGGATTGTCAGGGAACGGCCCTTTAGCCCCAGCCATTCAAAGCTGATTACACGCAGTCCGATTGCCCCATGCACCGAGACTGCAACAACAAAACTGCCATAAAATAAAAACCAAGCGAACGACCCTTGCGTGCGGCCCAGTATCTCATTAACGGTTAAACCGCCCTGCACTGCATAAATCATCACGGCGATGTGCCCAATGACCAGAGGAACCATAATCAGCGCAGATAGGCGTTGGGCCATATATAAACGAATATCAAGCATTTAACGGCTCCAGCGGAACATCGCTTTTGTTGTTTCCCGCTTCAGGCCAGCAATTGATAAGGTGGGGTTTAGCTCATTAGGACAATATTGCACACAGCCTTGCTGAGAATGGCAATTGTGACACCCCCCATTTGATCCAACAGCAGCTAGTCGTGCGTCCTGACCCGCATCACGGCTGTCATTAACCAGCGACCAAGCCCGGTTCAGTGCCGCTGGGCCAAAATAATCAGGGTTATTTTCAACCACATCACAAGCAGCATAGCAAACCGCACAATTAATACACTCAATCGCCTCGCTTGCAGCAATACGCATCGGGTCATCGGGCGTGATTGCGGCCATAGGATCGTCACGAGTGGCACTTGGGTGAAATACCGCTTCAGCGGCAACCCACTTCTCAAAGAATGGGTCCATATCAGTTGCAAGATCCTTAATAACTGGCAAATTGCGGAGCGGCCCAACCTCCAGTCTATCATTGCTGACAACTTTGCTGACATGGGTTCGACAAGTCCAGCGCGGCGCCCCATTTACCATCATCGCACATGATCCGCACATGCCAACACGGCAAGCAAAACGGTAGGATAAAGTGGGATCAATATGCTGCTGAACATAAGCCACAACATCAAGCACAGTCTGATTTTCACGCGCTGGCACCTGATAATCCTCAAAGCGACCATCGTTTTCTTCTTCGCGCCAAATAGACACGGTCATCATCTGTGTATCGCTAGTCAACAAACTAATCCTTTTCATCATCAAAGCTCAAAATTATACAGAATTATATATTTATTTTTTCTTTTATATAACAAATAATATTTACTTTTTATGTAAGATAATCTTACGTTAATTCTGCTCTACCCGCACAATAAAGAAAGGCTTAAAATTTTGTCTATCCGTCAATTACGGACATTACGCGCCATTCAAATGCACGGCTCATTCAGCGCAGCTGCAACCGCTTGTCATGTTACGCACGCCGCGGTAAGTCAACAAATGAAAGCGCTGGAGTCAATGTGGGATGTTGCCCTATTCGACCGCAGCAAGCGCAGGCCAGAACTCACATCTACCGGCAAAGCGATGGCCGCAAAGGCTGATAAGATTCTGTGTGAATATGATGGTATGTTGACTTCCGTGATGGGCGACAGCGGATTTAAAGACAATTTTGTACTTGGCGCGGTTCCCACCACCCTAACCGGGCTTGTACCTTTGGCGTTATCTTTACTGCGTCAACGTCACGCCGATTTGCATGTGGTGATATATCCCGCTATGTCACACCAATTAATGCAACAGCTTGATCGCGGGGTAATTGATGCGGCCATCATCACCCGGCCCAGCCTATTGCCACAAGGGCTCGCCTGCTTCGATATTGCCGCTGAGCCGATGCAATTGTTGGCCCCACCAGAAACAAAAAGTGATGAACCTTTTAACCTTCTTCGAACCCACCCATTCATTCGGTTTGACCGAAATGCCATTTTTGGCCAGATGGTTGAGACTTGGCTTCAGCAGCATAACATTAATGTCAAAGAGTCAATGGAGCTTGAGGGTCTTGAGGCTATTTCCAGCATGGTGATGGCCAATCTCGGCGTATCAATTGTACCCAAACGCTGTGTGCAGAGCAAAAGCCTACTTCCACTGAAACGCCTTGCTCTCAGTCCTGATGCGCCTCCCCGCCAGCTTAGCCTTGCCTACCGGGATGGTAACCCAAAACAAGCTGTTATTCAGGCTGGTGAAAAGGCCCTCTTGGATGCAGTGCAGATTGGTGAATTTTAACTTCACACCAGCCTTACCGAAACAGCGCGCATTATTTTGTCTGTTTACTAAATTCCTTGCGAATTGCATCGCTATGTTGGCCAAGATTTGGAACTGCACCAAGTCTAGGCATAACTCCATTCACAATCGCCCCCGGAGAGAGCAGTTGCACATCCCCCGCTGATGTGCGGACAGCGATAAAACGATTCTGCGGATGTTTTGTAAATTCATCCATATCATTTAAACGGCCAAATGCGATTTGCGCGGCCTGCAATTTTTTGACGATTGTTTCGATTGAGTGTTGTGCAAACACGTCATTGATAATGGCATCTAGTTCAACACGATTCTGCACCCGTTTTACATTACTATCGAAGTTGGGGTTTTGCGGCATATCCGGTTGGTCTAACACTTCAACACATAGACGCAGCCATTCGCGCTCATTCTGGATCGAAATAAGCAGCATGCGGTTATCACCACAAATATATGCCCCATAAGGTGCAATGGTGGGATGATGCAAACCGGGCCTACGGATTTTACGACCGCCATATTGATGCTGAAGGTAGGGCACATTCATCCAGTCAGCGAGCGCATGAAACAGTGAGACTTCGATCGAACGGCCCTGTCCAGTGCGCCCTTTTGCTACCAGCGCTTGCAAGATCGCAGCATGGGCAGTCATACCAGCGGCGATGTCACAAATCGACACACCCACTCGGCCCGGCTCCTCGGGCGCACCAGTAATCTGGGCTAAACCCACCTCAGCCTGTACAAGAAAATCATAAGCCTTCATCTGGGCAAAGGGGCCAGATGCGCCATAGCCACTTATATCACAGGTAATTAGTGCTGGATTTTCTGTACGCAAATTTGCCATTGAAACTCCGAGCCGCTCTAATGCGCCGGGCATTAAATTCTGAATAAACACATCCGCCGTAGCGAGCATTTGTTTCAAAATTTTCATGTCATCAGGGTTTTTCAAATCAAGTGCAATTGACTCCTTGCCTCGATTTAACCAAACAAAGTAAGAGCTATAACCCCGCGCATCAGCATCATAACCACGGGCAAAATCACCCTCGGGCCGCTCTACTTTGATAACCCGCGCCCCAGCATCGGCAAGCCGGCTGGCCGCATAAGGAGCGGCAACCGCTTGTTCAAGGCTCACGACAAGCAGCCCGTCCAAATCACGGCTTTGGCCTTCACCCATTTTTATCTCCCGCATGATATAAACATTGGCCCAATATTGCCCGACTAATCATGCCAACGCTTCATAATTTCGGATAATTGCCTCAGCACGCTTTATCACTGGAACATCAATCATTGCCCCATCAAGCTGAACGGCTGATGCGTTTGAAGCCACAGCCTCCATTACACGCTTGGCCCATGCATAATCATCATCGCTAGGCCGGAACACTCCTTTCGCTGGACTAATCTGCCTTGGATGAATCAACAGCTTTCCACCAAAGCCCATATCACGGGCGCGGCGAGCCTCACCTGCGACAATATCTTCATCATCAAACCGCACGGAAACCCCATCAAGAGGAGACGCTTTGTTGCCAAGGCGTGATGCAAGGACAACCCTACCTCGCGCATAATGAAGCGCTTCCCAGTGCGACTCTGCACCAATATCAAGTGAAAAATCAAGATGGCCAAATGCACATTGCAAAACCGATGGATGTGCCATGATATCTTCAACCGTGCCAAGACCGAGGGCACTCTCAATAATCGGAATAATAGGCATCGTAGTGCCAAGCTTTTGAGCTAACACTTCGATATGGCTTGCAGACTCAGCCTTAGGCAGCATGACCATGTCTGGTGGAGACTTGACCAATACCTCAAGGTCCTTCTCAAACCACATTGACCCAAAACCGTTACATCGTACGACAAGAGGAACCGATAATGCGGAGCTTGCTGCCAGTGCCTCATGGGCGGCAGGTTTGTCAGCTTCTGATACCGCATCTTCAAGATCCATGATCACCGCATCTGTGCCGCTAGCCGCTGCCTTTGGCAGCAATTCGGGTCGATGGCCGGGAACAAATAGCGGAACTGTTAGTGGTTTTGACAGTTGCATCATTGCGCCTCTCTCAGGCAAAAACCGGTTACAGCGTTACGGTGGCTTTCATTGTGACATTGCCATCTGCGCCACGCACACATGCGACGAGGTTACCATCTTCTTTGTCAGCATCAATCATAATTGGATCAGCGCAGACAAGCGGGCGAACTCCACGATAAGTCATCCTCTCAGGCAATTTGCCAGCAACAGAACAGGCAAGGTTCAACATCAGTGTAGCCTGCAGGGGGCCGTGAACCAGTAACCCGGCATGTCCTTCAACATCGGTGGAATAAGGAAGGTCATAATGAATGCGATGGCCGTTAAAAGTCAGCGCTGAATAGCGGAATAGCATTACTGTATTTGTGTCAACATGCCAGCGATGCGCAGCATGGCTGTCAGCAATGGCAGCCAACACGGGGGCAGCTGTCACTTCCTCGCGATACACAACATCGTGACGCTCACGTAGTTTTAGCCCTCCATCAACCGAAAACTCATGCGTGATCGCCACGAAACATAAGTTTCCACTTTTACCTGATTTAAAGGTAATATCATCGATCTGGCTGTGCCTTTTGACATGATCGCCAATTTTGAAATCCTCATAAAACTCTAACCAGCCACCAGCCCACATGCGGCGCGCATATGGAATTTCTGGGAGGAAACTTCCCAGTTTAGGATGGCCATCTGGGCCAAGCGCGTCGGGGCCAACCGCACCAGGTGCCAAACACCAATGCATACCCGGCGGGACATCATTTAACTTGAAGCAGTGTTCGCCGAGCGTTTGCTTAAAATGATCAACCATGCGTGGTGTAATAAGATCATCACTTGTGACACTGTTCCCAAC
>CACEJY010000058.1 GCA_902559985.1 uncultured SAR116 cluster alpha proteobacterium
GAGTCGAGGCTATAAAGAAAGCCAAAGCCAGTGCCGAAGCCGCGGCGAACCTAAATGATGATAACGGCATCATAAGCGAGCCATTTCGTCGTAATGGACTGGGGTTTGATCACCAAGCCGCAGGCATCATTGCCAACCTAGCCTTTAATCAGGCCACTGGAAGCAGTGGCGTGGTTGAAACCGGCGAGGAGGCTATTGCTGTAAAAACAGTTGAAATTATTCCAGCCAGTGACAAAGAAATTAGAGAAACCACCGACCTTGTTGTTGAGGTGCTTAATACTGCCCTTCGTGAGGACATGTTAAATATGGTTTTACTATCCTTTTCGGAAAGTCATGATCTTCATCTAAACCCAGCCGGTGTTCGCCAAATACTGGTTGGGACCCAGTAAAGATGCCAGCAATTAGTGACGAATTTAATAAATTTGCTGCCACCTTTGATACTGGAAAATGTCAACTTGTGCACCGCGTCCTAGTTGCAGATACCCAGACCCCTGTTTCCGCATATCTTAAGCTAGCTGGTGACAAACCGAATTGCTTTTTACTCGAGTCTGTTGAAGGCGGTGAAGTTAGAGGTAGGTTCTCAGTCATTGGCTTAGACCCTGACCTGATCTGGCGTTGTCGAAAGGGGCAGGCCGAAATTAACCGAACACCACACCGTGAAAACAAATTTGAAGTGGATAGCCTACCACCTCTCGAGTCATTGCGGGCATTGATGCGACAATCAGAAATGCCTGATACGGGTGACTTACCACCCATGGCTGCCGGATTATTTGGCTATTTCAGTTATGACATGATCCGCGAGATCGAAGACATCCCTGATACAAATAAACCAATTATTGAAACGGATGATGCCCTATTATTACGACCATCTCTGATTGCAATTTTTGATCGGCTGAGAGATAGCATTACGCTTGTCACTCAAGTTCGACCTGAGGATTGGGACAATGCGCGAGTGGCACGGGAGAGTGCGCAAGAACGCCTTGCCAAGGCCATTGATGATCTCGATCGTCCACTTCCACATACTGAAATTGGTAATTCTGACAAACCAATTCCCGAACCACAGACCAATATGGAAAAACCAGCCTTTCTGTCTATGGTTGCAAAAGCCAAAGAATATATTCGGGCTGGCGATATCTTCCAGATTGTTGTCTCCCAGCGCTTCAGTATTCCCTTTCACTTGCCCTCTATCAACCTTTATCGGTCATTGCGCCGGTTAAACCCTTCCCCATTTCTGTTTCATTTTGATTTTGGAGGAATGGCACTTGTTGGATCTAGTCCAGAAATTCTCGTTCGTTTGCGTGACAATCAAGTCACTATTCGTCCGGTCGCTGGCACCAGAAAGCGTGGTAAAACACCTGATGAAGATGCAGCAAACGCAGCTGATTTAATGGCCGACGTAAAAGAGCGAGCTGAACACTTGATGCTGCTTGATCTCGGACGCAATGATGTTGGCCGTGTCTCAAAGCCCGGTTCCGTGCAGGTTAAATCAAATTACGAAGTCGAATATTACAGTCACGTGATGCATATCGCATCGCAGGTTGAAGGAGAAATCCGTGAAGGCCTTGACGCGGTTGACGCGTTAATTGCCGGATTTCCAGCTGGCACAGTATCGGGTGCTCCAAAAATCCGGGCAATGGAACTTATTGACGAACTTGAACCAGATCGCCGTGGCGCTTACGCTGGTGCTATTGGCTACATTTCAGTTGCCGGCGATCTGGATACATGCATCGCGCTACGAACAGCGATTGTTAGGGATCAAAAAATGTATGTTCAAGCTGGTGCGGGCGTTGTTTATGACAGTGATCCAAACTCAGAATATGAAGAAACCCTCAATAAAGCGCGTGCCTTAATACGGGCAGCTGGTGAAGCATTGCGCTTCACCCGCTAAACACTAGTCTTTAGCCGATTGTCTCTATTATACCATGCTAAAATTAGCTCCACATTGGTCACCTTCATATTGTCAAATCCAAATATCTCTGCCAAAAATAGGGCTGAAGTTTAATTAAGTATCAAGGCTTCATCCGGCTCACAAATCAAATCAAAAGCACCCAATGGATTTACCAACCATCGTGTCATTCACTCTATTTGCATCTGTTTCTGCCTTTACTCCAGGGCCAAACAACATAATGCTGGCAGCATCAGGCGCAAATTTTGGGTTTAGAGCAAGCCTACCACATATTTTTGGGGTCTCAGTGGGGTTTATCTCATTGGTGATTGCCGCTGGATTTGGTCTTGCTAGCCTGTTTGCTGCGTTTCCCAACCTTTATGATGTTATGAAAATCATCAGCTTTATATTCCTGATCTATCTAGCCTGGCGAATTGGCAGTGCTAACCGAGCACAAACCGAGCGGCCCAACGAGCCTTTGCAGTTCTGGCAAGCCGCGATGTTTCAGTTGGTAAACCCCAAAGGAGTGTCGGTTATCATTAGTTCGGTTACCGCCTACACCAGCAGCGCAACCACAGTAGCAAGCGAGGTATTCGTGCTGTTTGTCGTGTTCTCTTTTGTCACCGTTGGATCCACAATAACATGGACCCTATTTGGTCTGGTGATCGGACAAGTTCTCCATACACCAAAAAGGCTACAACTGTTTAACATCACAATGGCCAGTTTGTTGCTGATAAGCCTGGTTCCAGTCATTATCACTTAGCCAACTTCTTAATTTGGCAGGACAAAGGGATCCTCTCCATCCTATTCACTCAATAAGAATTCGTCGAACATACCTGTTAGTGGGAGGTGTATCTGAGAGGTAAAAACTAAAAAAACAAATTTAGATTTTCTTGCAATCAGATTTGCAATTGGGCCAACTTTCGATAGGCTTAAAAAATTATTCACTATCCGACCAAAGTACCACAAGCATGAATCAAAAACCTACAACATCGATTGATCAAAGCAATGTAAGCAATGCAAACCTCGTTTCTGCTTTTTTCAAAAATGCGGTTAGCCTAGGTGATAGGCCACTATTGTTTCACAAAAAAAGGG
This sequence comes from uncultured SAR116 cluster alpha proteobacterium, assembly GCA_902559985.1. Taxonomy (GTDB): domain Bacteria; phylum Pseudomonadota; class Alphaproteobacteria; order Puniceispirillales; family Puniceispirillaceae; genus UBA3439. Next base: position 2,981 of record CACEJY010000058.1, read on the forward strand.
GGAAATGGACCGGAACAACCTGGAATGAGGTCGCGGATTCAATAAAGCGACTTTCAGGAGCTTTGGTTGCTGCCGGCGTGCAACCACGCGACCGCGTTATGATCTGTGCGGAAAATCGACCTGAGTGGGCCATCGCCGATCTCGCTATAATGGCAATCGGCGCTATCGTTGTACCGACTTACACAACCAATACCGAGGATGACCACGTTTATATCATGGAGCATTCTGGCGCGGTCGCAATCATCACGTCGGGGGGCATTTTAGGCAACCGTGTAGCCCTTGCGGCATCGCGTGTTCCAAATATCCGTATGCTAATCACAATGGATCCTGACACTACCTTGCCTGACCTAGCCGCTGCCACTGTCTATACCTGGCAATCTTTACTGAAATCAACCGAACCTCTTGTTGATATTGATGCCCGCATTCATGCCCAGAATGCTGATGATACCTGCTGTTTTGTTTATACTTCGGGGACCGGTGGGCGGCCAAAGGGAGTAATGCTGACACATCGATCTATTCAAACCTGTATCACAGCTGCAAAAGAAATTCTGAAAGAAGGTGATGTTGCTGAAAACCAAAGATTTTTATCACTTTTACCATTATCGCATGCCTATGAGCACACCGCTGGCATGCATCTGCCCATACAAACCAAATCCGAAGTGTGGTATTGCGAGTCCGCTGAACAGATTGGCGCAAATTTGCAAGAAGTTTCGCCGAGCCTTATGACCGCTGTGCCGCGCCTTTATGATGTTCTCCATGAGCGTATAATTCGGAGCGTTCGTGCCAAAGGTGGGCTGTCAGAAAAACTTTTTATGGAAACGGTCCGCCTTGGTCGCAAACGGCTCGCTGGAAAAAAGTTACTGCCACATGAATTTTTGTTAAACTGTGTGCTCGAACGCCTCGTTCGTAACAAGATCCAAGCACGGCTCGGTGGCCGGCTGAAATATTTTATTTCCGGTGGTGCTGCATTGAATCCCGAAATAGGCACCTTTTTTATGGCGCTCGGCGTTAAGCTATTGCAAGGATATGGACAAACTGAAGCCTCACCCCTGATTTCGGCGAACCGGCCAAATAAAATTAAGATTGAAACGGTTGGCCCACCCGTTGCAGGTGTTGAGGTACGCTTGGCCGATGATGGCGAAATCCTCGTACGAGGCGACGTTCTGATGAAGGGCTATTGGCGCGACGAACACAGCACCGCAGCTGCAATTCAGGATGGATGGCTGCACACGGGTGATATCGGCAATTGTGACAAGGATGGTTACATCACCATTACCGGCCGAAAGAAAGAAATGATTGTCAATTCTGGTGGTGAAAACATCGTACCTAGCCGGGTTGAAGCCCTGCTAACCATCGAACCTGAGATTGAACAAGCTATGGTTGATGGCGACCAACGGCCATGGCTCGCGGCAGTGATTGTACCAAGTGCCGAGGCCCGCGACACTGCTGAGTCAAATGAGGCGTTAAAATTGCTGATTGCTGATACTATTGAACGGGCAAATGGCCGCTTATCCCAGATCGAGCGCGTTCGACGTTTTGTTATTGCTGATGAAGAGTTTACAACTGAAAATAGTCAATTAACTGCAACACTTAAAGTTAGAAGACATATTGTAAAAGCGAAGTATCAGGACAGGATTGCGGCTCTTTACAACCGACAATAATTAATACTATTTCATTGAGACGCAATTTAATGACCCTATTTTACCCAAGTCGAACTGCGTTTTGGCCCGAGGTCATCGCGCATGAGCTGGCTAAAGGCTTCTGCAAAATTGCGATGCGCCTCACGGTTCTTTTTCAAAACCGCGTCCAACGGAATTACAATGTCGCCGTCTTTACGAAGTCTTGGTGGATCATAATTACTAAAGCGGACAGTTAAATCCTGCAAAGCAGCCATTAAATCCTTTTCCTGCTCATCATAGGCCATATTAATCTCCTCAACATCTCCCGTTATTCGCATGTCACACACATTAATGTAAATAACGACACAAATTTTTGCAATTGAAGCGACAAGCCCGTTTTATTACTGGCGCCTCACCTGATCTAAAAGCTGAATTTTTGTTCACGCCCTCGACCAATGACGACATGAAAAAAGCATCGAAGTCTTGACGCGAGAATGCCATTCTCCCAATAGTCCATTTGAAATTGGCCCAGACCTTTTGTTGAAGTTAAATGCTGATTTAATTAGATTAAGTCTAAAATTGATAGGCCAAAAATCAGTATTAATTCTCGCCAGATCAGTCTTTCTTTTACCAACATTGATACTGATGTCACCTGTATAGAGACTGTGTCCGATGCTAAAACCATTTTTCACTGGATTACATCCGGAAGTTTTGCCAAAGCATCGTAAAGATCGTAGTCTCCTGCAACAGAACTAAAACCATGCATCTGGGCTTAATCGCTCGACGGTTGACTTCCTAGTCCACAAGATTGATGTTAACCTCTTTGTTGCGCCATTATTAGGTGCTATCGCTTGCAGAACGCATTATTGGGCAAACAAATGAAGCAACAATTTTTGGCTATGGTTCGGTCACCAACTGGTGACAGGCCGCTAATTGCTGTGATCCTTCTACTTTTAGGCGTTTTCATTCTTGCTCTTCAGGACGTAACGGTAAAATTAATTGCACCTGAGACTTCCTTTTGGCAATTTCAAACATTGCGTTCGGTCGGAAATGGATTATTTCTAGCCAGTCTGGCTTGGTTTAGTGGCGGATTTGGCATCCTTGCCCCCAAAAGCTGGCGCCCAGTATATTTTCGGGCATCGATGCTAACCATATGTATGTTTTGCTTTTTTTCAGGCGCGCCCTACCTGTCTGTAGCGCAAATGACTGCAGGCCTTTATACCTATCCGTTGTTCGTATCTTTGCTCGCCGGTCCCGTCCTTGGCGAAAAAGTCGGGCCGTGGCGTATCAGCGCCATTGTTGTTGGCGCGAGCGGAGCGAGTCTAATCCTTGATCCGTTCGATGCAAGTTTTTCGCCAGTCCAAATACTTCCCATAGCGGCCGGGTTCTTTTACGCCTGTAACATTCTGATCTTGCGCCATGCCTGCCGATATGAGTCCGCCTTATCGCTCGTTATGGCAGTTGCCGTTTTATCTATTGTTAGCGGGCTTTTAGGAGTTGGGTTTTTAACACTGTCTCCTCTGACCAGCTATCTAACAATACAAATGCCCTTTGTCACGGTTGGTTGGCCCGAATTAACAATGGTGGTGCTAGGTATAGCCATTTTCTGTTCCATTTTGAACCTAACCGGTAATATTTGTCTTGCGCGAGCTTATCAGACCGCCGATAGCAGCTGGCTGGCACCGATAGATTTTGCGTATTTGCTGTTTGCCGCCTTTTGGGGCCGAGTTATTTTTGGCACATGGCCAACACCAAAAGCCCTTTTAGGCATGAGCCTGATTGCCATTGCCGGCATAGTGATCGCATGGCGTGAGCAGCGTCGGCTAAGCGCTTGAGTCTAATTTATCCTAGTTCAAATATCCGCGTTGAAATGCAAGCATCATATGTCTAGACTGACTCCATAGACATTAACTGACTTGCTATAGATGAGATTTGAAAAGAAAGTTAGGAGCCTGTTTTTATGAATGAAGTTTTAAAAGATTTAGCTCAGAAATGTCAGAAGATACTGAGTGATCAACCCGGCCCAGAGGGCCGTGAAAAGATTGCTGAATTGCTGCAAGTGCTATTATCTGATCCAGCAAATGTTGACGCACTTGTCCCAGAATCAACAGGCGAGCGCGACATGCTATATAAGGATCCTGAGCTGGGTTTTTGCATCCTGGCGCACAAATATGATGGAGAAAAAACATCGCCACCGCATGACCATGGACCATCATGGGCTATTTATGCTCAGGCTCGTGGTGAGACAATTATGCGCGATTATGACAAGATAGAAGATGCCTGCGCCGACAAGCCTGGCAAGGTAAGAGTTTCACGCACCTACAGTCTTACCCCGGGCATTGCCCATGTTTATAACGAGGGAGACCTCCATTCGCCAACACGCGATGGACCAACGAGCCTTGTTCGTGTTGAAGGCACTGATATGAGTCAGGTAAAGCGGCATCGCTTCGAGCTTGCTTAAATATTGTTATACAGACAACGCACGCCGTCCCCGGCAGTCGTTATCGTTCCGACGTCTTAGCCGCACGCGATGGCTCGACTAGGGTGCAATATCTTTTTTGAGTGTTGTCTGACGCCAGATAATCACAAGACCGCCTGCAACAATGGCAAAAACACCCGGAAATAGACGCTCAATCGGGGCTTCAGCAAAAAACCACCAGCCCAACAACAAGGCAAAGGGAATACCAAAATATTCGAACGGGGCTAACAAGCTCAGCTGTGTCATGCGGTAGGCAGAAACAAGGCCCAAAACCCCAGCACCACCCAACGCCCCAAGAGCCAAAAACAGCCCAAGATCATAGGCGGACGCAATGGGTTTTATCTCGTCAAAACACAGCCATAGAATTAATGACAAACCAGCTGTAAAAATCTGTGATCTGAACTGAATAACACTTGACAAGTAATCGGCTGGGAAAAGTTTTACGAGCGTACTGGATGTAGCATAGCAAAGTGCCGCCATCACCGGCAAAACCGAAAATACCGAAAAAATACCGATGCCAGGCTGCATTATCATCACTACCCCGCCAAATCCCATGAATACCGCCGACCATCTCCAGAAACCAACCTGCGCGCCAAGCATTGGCACCGACAAAGCGGTCACAAAAAACGGACCAGCAAACACCAACGTACCAACTGTAGCAAACTCCAACTTTGTATAAGCGGTAAAAAGGCAAATTTGTGCTATTGCAACACTGCCACCGCGTGTAACGCAAATCAGCCATTCACGCGGCACAAAGGGTGTTTTCAATGCGTTTATTTGTTTGCTGTATGCCAACATCAAAAGAATAGGCAAAAAACCAAACAAGTTACGCGTAAACGAAATCTGAAACACTGAATAATCCGCAGTCAGAAACCGCACAACAACGCCCATCAAGGAAAATGAAAAAATGGCGCCTAGGATTGTTAGAATGGCCCGCGTCACAAAATATCCTTTACCCAATTTATTTAGCTTGCAAGCCAACGTATCTCTCTAGCATTCAAAGAACTTGTCACTCGCTTGGACTAATGTTCACCCTTTTCAATTGGTAATGGATCAACATCAAATG
>CACEJY010000059.1 GCA_902559985.1 uncultured SAR116 cluster alpha proteobacterium
ATCCATCAGTTTCATTCTGCACACGGGTTAACACAACTGCACCAAGGTCTTGGTGCGCCATTTCACGGCCTCGGAAACGCAAGGTCACCTTTACCTTATCTCCGCTATCAAGAAACTTTTGCACGCTCCGCATTTTGACTTGATAATCATGCTCGTCAATATTTGGCCGCAGTTTGATTTCTTTTACATCGATTATCTTTTGTTTCTTCCGAGCTTCATTAGCTCTTTTCTGCGCCTCATATTTGAATTTGCCATAATCGAGAATTTTACAAACAGGAGGGTCGACGTTTGGTTGCACTTCAACCAAATCAAGACCAAAATCTTCGGCTTGACGGATTGCTTCTGATGTTTCTAGAACTCCCAATTGGGTGCCTTCAGGGTCGATGCAACGTACTTTTGGTGCACGAATGGCATCGTTCACGCGCGGGCCGTCCAGAACGGGCGGCGTGTTATTGTGTGGACGTACTATGTAACTCTCCTGTAACGATCAAAATCGAAATATACTGCTACCGCCCTGATTGTAGTGACGAAAGCTCGTACTAATTACCAAAAACAGCGGATTAATACCAGTTTTTTTGATTTATCCAACAATCAATAATCACATTGAGTATTTTTTATCCCTGCTTGCAGCTAATCAGCCATATCCGGGGCAAGGCTTTCCACACGAAGCATTGCCAACGCCTCATTTGTATCGATAACCCTTTGTTCGTTTGATCCAAGCCGGCGCAATGCTACGGTACCTGCTTCGGCCTCACGACCGCCAACGGCCAAAATAAAAGGTACTTTCATAACACTATGTTCTCGGACTTTGTAACTGATCTTCTCGTTCCGAAGGTCAGTTTCGACCCGAAGACCAAGCGATGAAGCAATATCAGCCACTTCACACGCATAACCGTTCGATTGATCAGTGATTGACGCAACTACAATTTGAACTGGTGAAAGCCATGCTGGCATTCTGCCAGAATAATGCTCAATGAGAATACCAGTAAACCGCTCTAATGAACCAAAAAGTGCACGGTGTAACATTACAGGGGGTAACCGATCACCGGATGACGCCACATAGGTTGTTCCAAATCGTTCGGGCAGGTTAAAATCAACTTGCAGAGTGCCACACTGCCAATCACGACCAATGGCATCCCGAAGGACGTATTCGAGCTTCGGCCCATAAAACGCCCCCTCTCCTTCAAAAATCGTGTAATCGTGCCCTGCTGTATCCAGGGCCAAAATCAAGGCCCCTTCAGCTCGATCCCAGCTCTCCTCACTTCCAATCCGGTTCTCAGGCCGCGTCGAGAGCTTAATCCGAACATTCTCAAAGCCGAAATCACGGTAAATTGAGAGCACCAAATCATTGACTTTCAGACATTCTTCCGTGAGCTGGTCTGGAGTGCAGTATATATGGGCATCATCCTGGGTGAAACTTCGCACACGCATTAAACCGTGCAACGCGCCTGACGGCTCATAACGGTGCACTTTCCCAAATTCAGACATTTTTACTGGTAGATCGCGATAACTTTTGACACCTTGGCCAAATATCAGCATATGACCGGGGCAGTTCATAGGCTTGAGCGCAAAATCTCGATCATCCTCAGTTTTGGTAAGAAACATGTTCGCACGATAGTTTTGCCAGTGACCTGACGTTTCCCACAGCGCCCTGTCCATGATATCTGGGGAATTGACTTCAACATATCCTGCTGTCTCTTGCCGTTTCCGCATATAACCAATTAGCTCTTGAAACAAACGCCAGCCGCGCGGATGCCAAAAAACTGAACCAGGAGCAACTTCCTCAAAGTGGAAGAGGTCCATTTCACGGCCAAGTTTACGGTGGTCACGCTTCTCGGCTTCATCTAACATCGTTAGATAAGCTGACAAATCCTTTTCATTAGCCCATGCCGTTCCGTAAATCCGTTGCAGCATTGGCCTATTGCTATCACCTCGCCAATATGCACCCGCGAGCTTCATTAACTTGAATGCATGACCCAGTTTGCCAGTTGATGGCAAATGCGGACCACGGCATAGATCGATGAAATTGCCCTGTTGATAAAATGTTACAGTTTCGTCAGCAGGAATGGTTTCAACCAACTCTATTTTGAATGGTTCGTTATTATTTTTGTAAAAGGCTACGGCTTCATCGCGGGTCCAAACATTACGGATAATGATCTCGTCACGATCAACGATGTCATGCATCCGCTTTTCAATAGACGCAAGATCATCTTCGCTGAAAGCGGTTTCCCGGTGAAAATCATAATAAAAGCCATTTTCGATTGCCGGGCCGATGGTCACTTGTGTTTCGGGAAACAGTTCCAAAACCGCTTCGGCCATAACATGCGCACAATCATGGCGCAACAATGCCAGTGCCCTCTCATCTTTGGCTGTCACAAGCGATATACGCGCATCATCTTCAATCGGACGGGTTAGGTCCCATTCGACATCATCAACAACAGCCAACAATGCAGCTTTGGCAAGGCCTGGCCCAATGTCAGCAGCAATTGTCGCTGGCGTTACCGGTCCGTCATATGACCGCAGTGACCCATCAGGGAGCGTAATATCTGGCATTATCCGTTAAAACCTCATTTATCAACCCGGCTCAATATGATTTGAACCCTAGCAATCTTAACCCACCTGACCCCCGTCATCGGACTTGATTGCACAGCCAATTTCAATATGTCTGGCGCAGACCATAGCCCTACCCGAATCTAAACTCAAGACCAGTGGTGATGCACCATCTACATCTGGGGTCCAACCTTTTACAGCAAGCACTCAACATTCACAGATAATTGAGGGTGATCAATCAAAACAAACATTAGTCATAAAGCCGACTATCAAATTAATTTTTGTTTTTTCTCTGCCGCCACCCTATCGAGCACCCGGCGGTAGATTCTTATCGTTTGCGAACACATCGTCTCGGTGGAAAAATTTTGTTCAATATGACGGCGGGCGGCCTTCGCCAACATTTTACGTTGTCGTGTGCCGAGGGACAAGGCCGTCACAAGTGCTTCGGCGAGACTATTCACATCGTTGGGCTTTGCGAGCCAGCCAGTTTTGCCCGGTATGATCGACTCAATGGCACCCCCATGATCAAACGCAACGATTGGACGGCCCATCGCCTGCGCCTCTAGCGCAACACGACCAAATGGTTCTGGCGTGATCGACGGCATTACAACTACATCAGCAACCATTAAGGCGGCCGGCATATCGTCAACTATGGGAGCCAGACGGAACCGACCTTCCAAACCCAATTCGTCACCAAACCTTGCCAACCCTTTGACAAAAGCAGGTTTGCCATCACCAGCACCAATCATCAAACAGATAAAGGGCCGGTCTTTGATTTTGGCAAGGGCCTGCAGCAAGATATGATGGCCTTTCCATTCAGTCGCCCGTGCTGGCAACATGATCACTGGCACATCCTCAGGAACTGCTAGATTATCAACAAAATTGATGATGCGTGTCTGGTTTACTCTCTCCGGGCTGAAGAGATCAATGTCAACCCCTCGATGGACCACGCTTAAGCGATCTTCAATGCCAAAATATTGGCTTGTAATCAATTCTCTCACATAATTGGAGATCGCAATTACATGGTCAGTCTTGAGCAATTTGCCATTATAGCGATGTTTGAATGCCGAACGCGCAAGAAAGCGGCCATGAACCGTGCTGACCGTTGCGATGCCAAGATCGGTCGCTGCAGGAAGCGCAATCCAGGCAGGAGCTCGCGATCTGACGTGTATGAGATCAACTCTCTCACTTACAAGAAGTGATTTTAGCTGGCGACGAATTTTGGGCCAGCGAATTGGGTTTTTGCTGTGCACATCAAGTTTGTGATGAATAACCCCAAGCCGGTCAAGATGCCGCACCATCGGACCGCCGCTTGAAATAACGATGGCACGCCCCCCGTTTTTCTGGATCGCAGCTGCCGTTTCCAGCGTGCCTCGTTCCACCCCGCCGCGCATAAGGGCTGGAAGGATTTGCATGATTGTTGGTGCGGCAAGCCCTCGCCGTTTCAGCGTATTTGATTTTAGTGTTGGTGTCATTGTTCTTTATAAGTGATTATTATTTTAGAAAAGGGTCAAGTTGCAATCGCACAAGGCCGATGCAAAGAAAGTTAGGCACATGCAAGTAAAATCAGAATACATTATAAACCAGTCAGGCAAAATCGCCTACAACAGAGTTTTAGGAAAAAGCCCAGGAGTAGTGTTTTTTTGCGGGCACGGTTCAGATAAGGAAGGCAGTAAAGCACTCTTTATCGAAGCATGGGCAAAAAATTATGGTCAAGCTTTTTTGCGGTTCGATTATAGTGGCCATGGCAGTTCGGATGGTGTGTTTCTTGAAACCAACATCTCTGACTGGACACGCGATGCCATTGCGGTTGTTGATAATTTAACCGAAGGTCCACAAATCCTTGTTGGCTCATCACTTGGCGGTTGGATAATGCTTAATGTTGCAATAGAAAGACCAACCAGAGTTGCAGCTCTTATTGGAATTGCCGCAGCACCCGATTTTACCGAAGATCTTATTTGGCAGCCATTAAATGCATCTAGCCGATCTGCATTCAAAGCTGACGGCCAAATTGCGATGGAAAACCCATATGCCAATGATCCTGTGATTTATCCTTATCATTTGATTGAGGATGGCCGCCAGCATTTGCGCCTTCGCGGCCCGCTCGCGATTACCCAACCAGTACGCTTGCTGCATGGTATCAATGATTCAGAGGTGCCCTGGCAAACCGCGGTAACACTTGCCGATTGTTTACAATCTGAGAATGTTTTGCTGCATTTTGATAAAGCTGCAACGCACCGTTTTTCAGAGCCCGCACAATTGCAAAGCATTCAAGCTGTGCTCGAGCAATTGATAACCCAAATTCAGCATAAGGCAAACAATTAAAAGTGATGCTAAAAATCAAGGTTACCGTATTGTTCGGGAGGATTAATGCCAACCACCTGATCCCCAAGTAGATCACGAAAAGACGGTCGTGATTTCATCTTAGCATACCAGCTTTTCGCCTCCGGATGCCGGCTCCAGTCAATGTCGCCCAGAAAATCCAACACCGACAAATGAGCCGCTGCAGCCAAATCAGCCAGTGATATCTGTTTGCCGGTCAACCAATTACCCTGTTCGGCAAGCCAGTCAACATAATCAAGATGAATTTGTAGGTTATTCAAGGCAGCACGAATAACAACTGATGATGTTGTGCCCACACCTGAGAAGCGCTTGATTACCCGTTCGGACAATAGTGGTGCTCCAACCTCACGGTTAAATTTGTACTCAAACCAATGAACGAGACGACGAATTTCAGCCCGAGACTCAGCTCCTCCCCACAAAAGATCCTGTGTTGAAGAGTCCTCGGTCTCTTCAATATATTCGGCGATTACTGTCGCCCCACATAATGCCGTACCGTCTTCGCCAACAAGAACAGGTAGATCACCAGCTGGATTTAGCGTCAAAAAATCCTCATTCCGCAACCACGGTGTCTCAATCTTTGGCAGGACCATCAGCCCACGCTCAGCAAGCAAAAGTCTGGTAAACCGTGAAGAGGCTGATAATTGATAATGATGTAAAACACGCATCTAGCCAAAACTCCTATGCCAGCAAACAGTTAGATCATACCCAATATCTTCATATCATATTAGTCCGACGGCGCAATGGCACGAACCACACAACTCGTTTTTTAAGGCCTGCAGAACTGTGGTTGACAAGTTCGTAAAGCTGCAAGCGCTCCATTTCCGGGGGCCGGCCATTCAAGCTCATAGTGAGCCGCTGGCACAAATCAAAATCTCGAATAATAGTAAGGTTGGGCTAGCACCAAAATAAGCTCCCCTTACACCATTTGAAGCGCGCTAAATACCCTCACAAACCAATTGGTGGTATAATTCCTTACCTCGCAAACTAGGCTGAACAGCCAAAGGGACAAGAAACAAAATCTTTTCCTTAACCAGAAGCACTTCCAAAAAGCTTCAACCATTGGACCTTTTATTGCGTCACTATGCCTATGTGTGTGCAACGTGATCCTAAACTTTCTAGAGAAGTGTTGACGCGTAAAATTGGTTCTTACAAAAAACATCAGCCCGAGCACTAAGCTGTCTCAGATAGATTTCCATCGAGGCTAAGTGGTATTTCAAGAACCGGAACAATTTCAACAGGCACCACTTGCCAGAAATGTTGAATAGCGCTTTCCCAGTGATTCAGAATTTGGCTAGCAAGTGCACTTTCTGTTTTCTTGGCGTGTTCTTCGACAAGGTCACGCAAGACGTCGTTCCAATGCGGATGCGCAACGCGGCCAAAGTGTAAACTTTCCGGATTTATCCTGGAACAAAAGGTTCCAGCCTCATCATAAATGAACGCCATTCCACCAGTCATGCCCGCCCCAAAATTTTGGCCAACTTCCCCAAGGATGACAACATTGCCACCTGTCATATATTCACACGTATTTGACCCACTACCCTCTACAACCGCAGTTGCGCCAGAATTGCGAACGCACAGCCTTTCCCCTGCTTTTCCCGCGGCAAACAGTTTGCCTGAAGTCGCACCGTATAAAACGGTGTTGCCGATAATTGTGTTAACACTCGCAACAATGTTCACTGCGGCAGCCGGACGCACAGTAATTGTGCCGCCAGATAAACCCTTTCCAACATAATCATTGGCATCACCAATCACCTCCAGACGAAGTCCCTGAGTGGCAAACGCACCGAGAGACTGACCAGCAGATCCACGTAACCGCACTGAAATATGGTCTTCACTAAGACCTGTCATACCAAATCGACGAACAATATGTGATGATAGTCTAGTGCCAATAGCCCGTTGGGTATTTTCGACATTGTACGAAAGCTGCATTTTGGAACCGTTTTCAAGTGCCAATTTAGCGTCTACAACCATTTGCGCATCAAGGGTTTCTGGTACCTCTGTTCTGGCCATATCACGACTGCTTTCCAATGCATCTTCACTGTCAGCACGCACTAAAATGGGGTTAAGATCTAAGTCATCAAGTGCAGCGTCCCCGCGGCTAACCTGCGTCAACAGATCAGTTCGTCCAATAACCTGTTGGAGGGACGCGAAACCTAACCCGGCAAGAATCTCTCGAACCTCTTCCGCAAGATGAGTGAATAGTTGGATGACCTTTTCTGGAGTACCCTCAAATTTAGCGCGCAAATCCTCACGCTGGGTGCAAACTCCCACTGGACAGGTGTTAGAGTGACATTGCCGTACCATGATACAACCCATCGCAATCAAGGATGATGTTCCAATACCATACTCATCAGCCCCTAGCATGGCTGCCATCACCACATCGCGCCCGGTTTTCAGGCCGCCGTCGGTACGCAGTACAACCTTATTACGCAAATCATTCATCGATAAGACTTGATGCACTTCAGACAACCCCATTTCCCATGGCAACCCGGCATATTTTATTGATGATTGTGGGCTAGCGGCTGTGCCACCACCGTGGCCAGAAACTAATATGGAGTCAGCTTTGGCCTTGGCTACTCCAGCAGCGATCGTGCCAATGCCAGTAGAAGCAACTAATTTGACACAAACTTTAGCATCTGGATTGATCTGTTTAAGGTCATAAATCAGCTGAGCTAAATCCTCAATCGAATAGATGTCATGGTGCGGTGGCGGTGAAATCAATGTAACACCTGGCGTTGAATGCCTTAA
>CACEJY010000060.1 GCA_902559985.1 uncultured SAR116 cluster alpha proteobacterium
AGTGGACCTTATGCCCATCATGCTAAAGCGTCTCACTTTAACCGGTTCTACATTACGGTCACGCTCTAACGATTTCAAATCTGAAGTAGCCTCCGATTTAATACGAGCCGTATGGCCCCTTTTCGGATCATCACCCCCACAATTGCGTGCCACAACCTTTGCCTCCTTTGATCTTGCCGATGCAGCCAAGGCACATACGTTAATGGAGTCAGGAAGCAAGTGCGGCAAGGTTTTGTTGACCGTGTAATTCTGCTAAATGAGCACGTAACATGATGCTTTATCACTTTATCAAAAGCATCAGCAATTCAACTGAACACGCAGCGAGAGCAAGAACAGCGTTGTAACTCTCAGTGGACAGGCCGGCAATTTTCTTATTTTTAAATCGATTTAAGAATGCAACTCAAGAACATGCTGCATAGAACGTCGTTGGCGCATCAATGTGTCATGCTTTTTAATTCTGGCGAATTGATCAATATCCACTTCGTCATTCCGAAACCATCTGGTTACCAAGGCCATATAGGGATCACAAAATGAGAACCTGTCACCCAAAACATAAGGTCCCTTTAAGTAATGTTTTTCAATCAGTTGCGCGCATTCTGTCATATTTGCAGTAACCTTTGCCCGCATCGCCTCGTGCACTAGTGGGTCATCGGCCCAGCGGGCCCCCCGGTGTTTGTGTGCATGCGCGACGTGAACCGTTGAAGCAATGTAACTGTTAAATGCTTGAGCAATTGCAAACTCAAACGGGTCGGTTGGTACTAGGTTTTGATCTGGCGCGATTTGAGCAAGGTAAGGCAGCATCGCAGGTGTTTCAGTCAAAATACCTTTCTCTGTGATGAGCGCAGGTACGCGTCCCTTTGGATTTATCTTGAGATAAGCTGGTGACTGTTGTTCTTTTGTTGTGAAATCAATCCTTACTGCTTTGTACTCAAGACCAGTTTCTTCAAGTAAGATGTGAGGAGCATAGGCAGCAGAACTTTTTGCGTAATAAAAAATAAGCATTTTCAACGCCCTTTCATCAATTGTGAACAAAATTTCTACAAATTTTTAGCCTTCATTTCTGGAACGCCATAATCAGATGCCAATTTTGCAAGAAGTTCAAGGTCGGAACGAGCATAAGGAATTCCTGTCTTTCGACGTTCATTTTCAAGACGAGCTTCAATTTCGCCTGGTATCAAAATTTCATCAAATCCACTTGCTAGTGGATTTGTCTTCACACGGCTTATTAGAGTGTCCATACGGTCACGAAAGCCTTGTTCCGTGACAAATATACCGGGTTTCATCGCCATAAAAAAATGCCCTACATTTTGAGATCTATCCATAACAGTATATTGATCTGGAACATCACCCCCAAAATTGGCACCAGAAAACACCCCAGACAAAATTTCCATCAACATCGAAATTCCCGACCCCTTATACGCACCGATGGGTAATACCACACCACGAAGCGCAGCTTTGGGGTCCGTAGTTGATTGCCCATTTTCATCAAGGGCGTAGCCCTCAGGGATAGACTCAGAGCGCTTCTCAGCCAATCTAATTTTACCCCGAGCCGCAACTGCTGGCGACATATCAAGGACAAATGGTGGAAGTTTGCCAGCCGGAGCCGCTGCCCCAAATGGACTAGTACCAAACAACCCTTCACGTCCCCCCCATGGTGGCATGGACTTGGCTGCGTTAGTAAACACAAATGCAAAGTAGCCCGCAGAGACAGCCTGAAGCAAATAACTTGCAGCCATACCAAAATGGTTACTATTAAAGGCTGAGACGACACCAACACCGCAGGTCTCAGCCATTTCTATTGCTTCCCGCATAGCCCTGATTCCAACAAGAAATCCAAAACCGTTATCACCGTCAAGAGAGGCACAAGCGGCGAGTGGCTTATTAAGTATCATGTTAGGCGACGCGTTAACGAGCCCCATCTTAACTCGTTTGACATAGATAGGGAGACGCGACATTCCATGAGTTTGCACGCCACGAAGATCTGCTTGAACAAGACATGTGGCAATTGTCGTCGAGTCTTCAGCACTTACGCCCTGTCCAGTTAATAGACTAGATGCAAAAGTGATCGCATCGTTAGCGTCAACAAAAACAAAAGAATCAAGTTTGGCGTCAGACATTAAATAGTTTTCCACTTAAGTTGAAAAATTTTTGGCGTGAGTAGTGCCAACCGGCGTTCTGTCATTTATTTATTATTTCCAATAGCTTATCCGTGTAATCATTGGTTCCCAATTCACCACCCAAATCCCGCGTGCGCGTTCTCTGGTTAGCCACTGCTGTCGCAATAGCACTCTCAATCGCTTCTGCCGCAAAACAAAAATGTGGCGCATCATACCGCTTGGCAATCCACCGAAGCAACATTGCTGCAGATCCAATTAACGATGATGGGTTTGCAATATCTTGCCCAGCTAACGAGGGTGCTGAACCATGTTGCGCCTGCGCCATCGCAAAATGCTCCCCAGCGTTTAATGATGCTGCCATACCAAGACTGCCAGCAATTTCCGACGCCTCATCGGACAGGATATCTCCAAACATATTGGTTGTAACAATCACGTCAAACTGGGCCGGGTCACGAATTAAAAGCGCAGCCATAGCGTCAACAATTTGTTCTTCATATTCGAAATCTGGAAACTCATCGCGAACCGCACGGACCGCATCGAGAAATAGTCCATCTGATACACGAAATACATTGGCCTTATGAACCACAGTTATTTTTCGTCGGCGCTGCGCAGCAAGGGCAAAAGCAGTGCGGGCAATTCGCGTTGATGCTTTTCTGGTAATTTTGCGCACAGATAGCGCCATATCTTCGCTAGGCATAAACTCTGCCCGCCCAAAAAACATTGAACGATCAGAATAAAACCCCTCGGTGTTTTCACGGGCAATGATTAAATCAATATGGTCTCCAACTCTTGGTGGAAGGCCAACAAAAGATTTTGCCGGCCGAATGTTCGCATATAAATCAAGCTCCTTACGCAAAAATCCTGATGGGTTAATGCCACCCTCGCTCTCTGGTGGATATTCATTTGTTGAGACAGGGGACATTATAATGCCATCTGCTTTCTTGGCCGCAATTACCACTTCATTGGGAAATGTGGAACCCGATGCCTCAAGCGATTTAAACCCAATTTCGGCGCTTTGAAGTTCCAAATTCAGGCCAAATCGTCGATCAACCGCTGCCAAAACGTTTCTGGTCGCCGTGGCAATCTCTGGCCCAATACCATCACCATCAAGACATAATATCTTAACCATCTGGTTTTTTTTCATTTTGGTTGACATGGAGTCACTCCAATTATTGCAAAGTTGGGATTAATGGGCATCCGCCGAAGTCCATATTTAATTTAGTTTGAACATCATTTGTTAGTTTTGAGTTTTCGAGCACAAAAAGCAGCTTCTGCAATGGCCGGCAATCGGACAAAGTCTTCGAAATAATATTCAGGAGCCAAAGCCTCAATGCTGGTTTTTCTATATCCCTTGGTAAAAAGAGCAAATGGCTGGGAGGCCGCTGCTGCGGTGTGACGGTCAACCTCGCTATCTCCCACAAAAAGGCATGACTCTGTGCCAAGTGCCGCCATCGCATGATACAACATTTCAGGGTTCGGCTTGCGGCTCGAAAGCTGGTCACCGCATGTAATGTGATCAAAAAAACCTCTCAATCCGAATTGGTCCAAAACAGTTTTTGTAGGCTGAAGTGGCTTATTCGTGCAAATGCCAAGTTTAACATCTTGTTTACATAAATGAATAAGAGCATCCTTTGCGCCTTCAAAAACATGGGTCAATTCAGCCGCCCCTGCCGAATATATATCCAAAAAATCACTCAACCCAGCGGCACAGGAATCGTCATCATCAGGCAGTTTCCGCGCTTTTAATGCGCACTTCACCAAATTTGCTGATCCTTTGCCAATAAAACCACGAACGGTGGCCAAATTGAGTGGAGTTGCCCCACGCATCGCCAGAACTTTATTAAGCGCCGCATGAATATCACCAAGGCTGTCGATCAAGGTACCATCCAAATCGAATATGATTACTTTTTCCAAATGTCTCTCACCCCACTAACTGCACAATTGCCAAACAGCATCAATTTTGTCCCGCGCCATTTCCTATTTATTGGTTTGGATTATAACTTTATGTCTTAACGATCATATTTTAGTGAGCGATGCAGTTCTTGTTGTATAACATTTGTATTATTTTTTGTCCCGGCGGCTAAGTCGATCCCAGTCATTATTTGCGTAGTATTCACAAAAATAATTCCTGGTCCACGACTAGTTTTTTGTAGTTTTTACAACCTATGTTAGCTTTTCAATGCAATCCAGCCCCGTTTTAGTTGAGAATAATTAGAGTGTTTGATCAGAAAAATATCCAGCAGGCAATTGACACGCTGAAACAACAATTTGGCGAAAGGCTATCAACCTCATCCTCTGTTCGACAGCAACATGGGCATACCACGACACGCATTTCAAACCAGCCACCGGATGCGGTTATTTTTGCAAAAACGACCGATGAAGTGTCCGCTATTTTGAGGGTATGTAATCAAACCAGCTGTCCAGCAATAGCTTTTGGTACCGGATCGTCACTTGAAGGTCATGTGAACGCTCCATTTGGTGGGGTTTCAATTGATATGTCTAGTTTTGATAAGGTTTTGACAGTCAATCACGAAGACCTTGATGCAACTGTGCAGCCGGGTGTGACACGCGAGGACCTAAATACATATCTTCGCGATACTGGCTTGTTTTTCCCCATTGATCCGGGCGCGAATGCCAGTATTGGCGGCATGGCCGCGACGCGCGCATCAGGCACTAACGCGGTTCGCTATGGCACCATGAAAGACAATGTTCTTGGAATGGAAATTGTGCTTGCTGATGGGCGCACCATTAGAACCGGTGGTCGGTCGCGCAAATCAGCTGCAGGCTATGACTTAACTCGGCTAATGGTTGGCTCTGAGGGCACACTCGGCATCATTACTGAATTAACTCTACGTCTTCATTCCATTCCCGACAAGATTGCTGGCGGCATCTGTTCTTTCCCCACAATTAGGGCCGCCTGTAACGCTGTAATCGAGACTATTCAGCTTGGCATTCCTATCGCGCGCCTGGAAATGCTAGATCCGCTTCATGTTCGGGCATGCAACGCTTATTCACAGCTAAATCTTCCCGAAAAGCCCCTATTGCTTGTTGAGTTCCATGGCACGTCGGATTCTGTTGAAGATGACGCAGCCCGCTTCTCAGACATTTGCGACGATCATTCACCCTCACCTTTCCATTGGTCAGACAACCCAGATGAACGTAAAAAATTATGGAAAGCCCGACATGATGCATTGTGGGCGGCATACGCGCTAATACCCGGCGCAACTGGATTTGCCACCGATGTTTGCGTTCCAATTTCGAAATTGGCAGATTGCATTGAGGATACAATCACTGACATAGAAGCAGCCGGTCTAACTGCACCAATTGTTGGTCATGTGGGTGACGGTAATTTTCATGTTCTTCCATTGGCCATGCCCGATGATATAGATATGCATCACAAAATCAGTGAATTTTCTGGCCGCTTGACGGCACGGTCTCTAAAACTTGGCGGAACATGTACGGGCGAACATGGCATTGGCCAAGGGAAAAGCATTTATCTTCGAGATGAAATGGGCGAGGCAGTGGAGATCATGAACGATATCAAGACAGCTTTTGATCCCAAGAACATTCTCAATCCTGGAAAAATATTTTAATCGTGTTTGTGATTTTTTATACAAGTCCAGGTTAAGCTATTCAATTCTGGCCGGCGATCACTTACCTCATGTTATTCTGTAAATTAGCCGTTGAAAGCGCCTCAAAGCTCCCAAAAACCTTAGTAATGAGTCGAGTGGAACAATCAAATTAGAAGCGCAAATCGTACTTTACTTTTGCACCCTTACTTGTGGTCGAGCTTATCCGATCAAGCATGAGCTTTATACTAAGTTCTCCCAGGCCATCGAAGGATTTTGTTGTATGACCAACATGAAAGCCACCACCAAAACTACTATTGACAGTCGATGATCGAGTTTCCTCATACTTGAGCCTTGGAGACAACGTTAAAACTGATTTACTGTCAGCAATTAACACGCCGTCCATTGGGACTTTAACATGCGGTATGAAACCTGCACTCGATTTACTAACCGACTTTCTGTCAATGGATAAAGTGTTATCAACCATCCCATAAGCTTGTCCGGTAAAATCCATCCTCCCAATATTTGTACTACCATATGAGAATTGCAATTCTGGCCAAACCTCATAATACCCAAAACCACTGTAGCGTTTATTACTGCCGAGCGCATAAGAGTTTACAGGCATTACTCCAGTGATAGATCCACCAAAGGTTTTGGTGCTAGTTACGTAATCAGAAGCTATACTCAAGGTTCCGTCATCCAATTTTAAGTTATTCCACGAATGGCCATATGTTGCATACCCATCCATGAAAAGTTGTGGGCTGAGTTTCGTAATGAAGTACCCGCCGACAGAAAGGCCCAAGTCATCCTGGTCTCCTGTAAACGTCCCTTCAAACTTCGATTTGCCGTGCTCTAACCCAAGGAAGTATCCAACAGTGTCTTTTTCTGTTACTGGCTTTTCCCACGCGAGTTTACCGGTAAACTTATGGGTCGAGGATCCGTCATCATCACTCTGCACCTCAAAATCACCAGATATAATTGTATCATTTTGATTTTCTCCACCGATAAACTCTTTTACAAAATCTCCCGACGCCACAGCTCCATCATTATTCGCAGAAAATGAGTAGTTGAAATCCATCGGGATTTCGCCGCCGTTTAAAAATCCATAATCTGATTTCGTTCCCGAGCCATTTCTAACAAAACGCCCCATGACAGCACTCATCAATTTTGTGTTTCCTGATAGCGCAGCAGTCACAGATCGCATTACTTCCTCAGAGACTACTTTTTCAATCTCCGTCTTTTTTTCCTCAAACGCTGCAGCTGGTGATCCCGCATCGCGAGAGTAAGTGTTGGAAGCAGTATTGACATTGCCTCCTACGTCCACAGCAACGCCAGCGGCAATTGAAACAGTCACATTTGCCTGCAAGACGGGGTTAATTGTAGCTGTATAAGTAGCACCGCTGCCCGATAAAGAGGTTACAGAACCATTAGTAACCGTAATTTCATTTGCTGTGAGCCCGGAAACACTCTCTGAAAAAGTTGCAGTAACGTCAAATGCGGCAGAAGCAACTCCGGTTGGCCCGGTTATAGTTACTGTTGGGCTTGTGTTGTCGTATGTCCAGGTGAACTGCGTTGCTGCGCTATTATTGTTACCAAAGGCATCTGTGAATTTGCTTCCGGCAACGTCTACGGTCGTTGCACCTGGCCCGGAAGGCGTAAAGGTTGCTGTGTAGACTGTCGATGAAGCTGCCGTAAAGCTACTCAATGAACCACCCGACACTGTGATATCTCCAACAACGAAATTAGTGGTCGCTCGATTGGCGGTGAACGTCAAAGCGATAGTCGAATCATTGGTTGTTGAACCGCTAGTTACACCAGACGTG
>CACEJY010000061.1 GCA_902559985.1 uncultured SAR116 cluster alpha proteobacterium
GAGTCATATGTACCGGGAGGGTTTTGGCGTTGAGAGAGATCCTGTAAAGGCTTTTCAATGGTGCTCTGCAGCTGCTGAACACAAAGATAAGCCAGAGGCCACATTTGAATTGGCTATGATGTATTTGCATGGTTTGGGTGTTAAACAATGCAAAGCGACTGCGGTTTTATTACTCGAGGTTGCGGGTAAACAAGATCATTCCCTGGCACTTTTCAAATTAGCAGAACATTTTTTTGAGGTTGCTGAAAATGACTCTTGCCTAAAAAAAGGATTTGATGCTTGCCATCGTTCAGCAGTATTAGGATTAGTTGAAGCACAGTTTAATCTTGGCGTAATGTATGAGGATGGGCTAGCTACTGAACAAAATTTTAAAAAAGCTGCGACTTGGTATCAAAGGGCTGCGACCGGTGGAGATGAGCGTGCAATGAATAACTTAGGTAGCCTGTATTGGCAAGGAAAGGGTGTAAGTAAAGATAAGCTTAAAGCTGAAACCCTTTTCGCTTTGGCTGTTAAAGAAGATAGTAGTTTGGCACAGATAAATTTAGGCCTAATTCATGCTGAAAGAGATAACTGCGAGGCACCAAATTTGCATTCACTTACGTTGCTCTTGACATCTTACTCTAAGGGATCTCCAAAAATAAAATCGTTGATTAATTCTGCTCTGAAGAGGACTACCGTTAAAAATATAATCCGTGCTACCCAGAATACGAAACGTTTTTTAACTCAAAAAGAAAGTAAGAATTAATCTTTAAATTCGGGTGGCGATTAATGAAAACTGAAAAATTTAAATGAAAACGCAAGGAATTTATTCCTCTTGTCAGGAACGAAGGGCTTGTTTTTAAGCTGGTGATTGCATACCCAATGCTGGGTTTTGTAAAAATCTTTTTGCCAATAGAATATAGCAATACAAACAACAAATTGATTGAGATTATATAAATGGCCGGAAACTCTGAGTTAATGGACGTCATAAGACGAAACGTCGATAATCACCATGCAAAACTAAGTGATGCGCTCTTCCGGAAGTGGGTACAGCTTCAAGAAGAAAATAAAATTGGTGAGAAAGAAACAGCTTTTCATCTGTCTACTGTAATTGATTTAAAAACAGCAATCGTGGATTATTTTGAAGGATCAAATTTAGGCTTGAGCTGGGGGAACACTTCGGAAGAGGACCAAAATGGGATCTGTTCTGTTTTGCTTATGGATTTTCTGATTGAGCTCTCGTTAACTTTACACAAGAAGTTCAAACCAGAGCAGTGACTACCCTGTTTTCTCTTCAATCGCATGTTTGCTTGGAAGAAGCTATTGGGAATTGGAACTCCCAGTACTGCGTGGTCAGCTTGCTGGTTAGTTCTTGGGCACTCTTCCTTTTTCGTCAAACCCAATTAAGATGTTAGTTCTATTTTTTGTTCACCTGAGAACGTAATTGTTTTAGGTGACAGTGTTTTGGTGAACTTTGAGATGTGCTCTTCGATCAATTTTTCGATAGTTTTTTGTGCACTTTCACTGGGGAATTCCCATATCACAGTGGAAATATGAGGTGTTTGCGGGTTACGCCATGCGGTAAACCGCACGCCCTCAGCTCTATCAATAAGAGCGGGCCAGCGCGTTTGTAAAATTGACTCGAAAAGCTCACACTCTTCAGTCGAGGGAAAGGTTCGAATAAAAATTTTTGTAAACATAGTAGCTCATTTCTTAGTGGAGAGAAAACTTGATACGTTTTAAAATTGCATTGGATATTTGGTTGAGCAAGAAGATTTTCATAAACTCAGTCAAGACTGCAATGTTTGTGGGGACAATTCTTGCATTTATAAATCATGGAGATTTGATTATCAGTGGCGCGTTAACACCTGAATGTGTGATGAAGATGGGCCTGACTTGTCTTGTCCCCTATTCCGTTGCGTCATGGACCGCCACGAAAGCTGAAATGGCATTGTTATCGTTGAACCAGTGATCTCTCAGGTTAAACGTATCGCTTGCGTGGTGATGGGCTTGGATGGTTGTTATTTCACTTGGTAGTTCAGTGGTTGGCATACCTCACAAACAAACGCTCGACGGCCGCTAATTTCAAAACGACGGACTTTCCCTTTGCATCTAGGACAAACTTCTTTCGCGAATATATTAACGCGCTCACGATAGCGGCGTGAGGAAGCCCTGGCACCATCAACAGTAATAATTGCATTGTGCTTAACGCCAATAGTTAGCAAAGCGCGGGCATCTTCCCAAATGCGATTAAAGGTCTGCTGGTCAATTCTATTGCCGGGGGTTTCTGGATGTAGAGCTTGCCTCCACAAAATTTCGGAACGATATATGTTCCCAATGCCTGCCATTACAGCTTGATCCATAATCAAGCGACCTATAGGCGCTTTGCTCTTTTTGATCTTCTCAA
Organism: uncultured SAR116 cluster alpha proteobacterium; assembly: GCA_902559985.1. GTDB lineage: Bacteria > Pseudomonadota > Alphaproteobacteria > Puniceispirillales > Puniceispirillaceae > UBA3439. Next base: position 2,387 of record CACEJY010000061.1, read on the forward strand.
AGGCTAAGGTTGGATTTGCATCAGAGCGTAATACATCTGGCCCTATTCTATTAATTAAATCCACAAATTCGTGCTCAGCTAAAATTTCACAGATATTTGGACCATTTATATCTATAAGATGTGTATTACCCACCAGGCGAACGCGAACAGCACCTCGTGGTTCGGCGGCAGGTAATTTTTGTTTTCTGATCTTGCCAAAAAGACCAAGGTGGATATGAAGAGCTTCTCCGTTATCAAAATGGTAGATCAGATGCTTTCCAAATGCCTCGATATTCATACAAATACGTCCTGTAAGTCGGGAAGCACCATCAGTAAATCGTCCCTGTGGTGATAGCACAGTCAATTTTTGAGCCGCCAATAATGAGTTGTGGTCACGTGCGGCGCGATGGATGGTGTGGCCTTCTGGCAATTAAATCTCCTGGCTCTGCTTAACACCTACAATGAAGACCTGAATAATTAGCTCAACCATGCTTAAATTAAGCCAATATAAAATACGGGAAGTATAAACTCTTTGTTTTGACTTTTTTTTATTGAAGTTTAGATGCTCCACAGAGTAGCTTTCCACTATATTTTAATCTAAACTCTGTCCTACTTCGGTTAGCAAGCTCAAACTCTGGTGATTTGCAGTGAGCTATCTTTTTCAAGTTTTCAAAAAATCCCCTACCAATTGAATGAAGATTCAAAAACACATGAGGTACCGGTGTTACTGAAATGAAAATACTTTCAATAGCTCTCGGTTTTATGTTTATACAGCAATCATTTGTAACCATTGGCAAAGTATTACCTGCTGTGATTGCACCTCCAATTCTCTTGGAGTTAAACATAGATCCTTCTTGGCTCGGTGTGTACGTTGGAATTATTGCAGCCGTATCTCTGGCTGTGCAGGCGGGTTGTGGAAGTGTCATTGTCAAGTATGGTGCGTTGAGAATAAGCCAAGTGACGTTGTTGGTGACGGGTTTGGGCCTGCTTCTTGCAATACCAGGTTTGATTATTTTGATGGCTCTATCTGCTATTGCCATTGGTATAAGTGCTTCTTCTACGCCTGCAAGTTCTCACTTGTTGGGCAAATACGCGCCCGCTAAATATGCTCCCTTAATCTTTTCTATAAAGCAAACGGCCGTTCCTGTGGGACTGTTGACTGCTGGTTTGGCTGGCCCAATCTTGACAGACTTTTATGGTTGGCGAAGCGCATTAATGTCAGTAGTAGGGGCGTGTGTTTTATTTGCCATAGTGCTTGAACTCATGAGAGACGAGTTTGATAATGATAGGGACTCAACACGGAAGTTTCAGCTGTCAGACTTTAAGGGTACCATTGGATTAGTTCTGCGTCAGGGTGAGTTACGAAGCTTAGCTCTGGGCTGCTTCGCTTTCGTTGGATTACAAACAACCTTCATAGCTTACTTTGTAATTTATCTAACCGAATTAGGTTTTAGCCTCATCGAGGCTGGTACAGTATTCTCTGCAGCAACAGCTGTGGCCATACCTGGCCGAATTTTTTGGGGATGGATTAGTAGTAGTTTCATCAATCCTAGGGTGATGTTAGGACTTCTTGCTATCTTTATGTTTATTAATGTTTCCCTTACCGGTATGTTTAGCGCTAGCTGGCCTTCTTGGCTCATTGTGGTTGTCTCTGCCAGCGTTAGCGCGACAGTTTTTTCCTGGCACGGTGTTACATTAGCGGAGGCAGCTAGGTTGGCTCCATCATCAATGAGGGGCGCGGTTACTGGCGGCGTCTTGTCATTTGGGCAGCTTGGTGGGCTCGTATTGCCGCTGATGTATTCTTTATGTTTGAGCATAACTGGAAGCTATCAACTTGGCTTTTTCGTGTGTGGGATCCCAGCGCTGGCAGTGGGAGTGTTGCTACTTCAATCAACACGTAAATTTAAAGCCTGACCATCCTCTGTCCGATGATCAATTTTATTCATTCAATAATAAAGTTAAAAACTGCATCGAATTTAGATAGCAGTTTCTTCCAGAGCGATGGGGAGACTGTTAATGTTTTTCAACTCTGCAAGCGAAATTCGTGTCGACATCGAATTGAATTCAATCCGCTCAATCAGTGCTTGTTGGAGCTTATCATATGACTCGATACTGGAACAAACTATCTTGAGCTGGTAGTCTGCTCCCTCACCTGTCAGCCTGTGGGCCTCTATGATTTCTGAATACTGATCTATTAAAAATTGAAATTGTTTAACCCATTCTTTTGAGTGGCGGCGAACCGTGATTGCTAAAAAAACAACAATTGGCAAATTTAAGGAAAACCGATTTAGCTGAACAAACTTACCAATAATTACCCCGTCTTCTTCCAGCCGACGTAATCGATTCCAACAAGCTGTTTTGGATAAACCTATGAGATTGGCGAGATCAACTAGGGGGATGTCCGCTTTCTTTTGTATTTGACCTAAAATTTTATAATCTGTGACGTCCATTCTAAATTTTCCATTATAAAAGAATAAAATTCAATTTTATCATAAAATTTTAAAAAAAAAAGGAAATTGTTCTAAATTTAGAATGCAAAATCGTGAGACACAGCTTATTGCTTTGTTCACTGTAAATTTTGTCGTCAAGATTATGGAGAGCTCGATGAACATAGACACAAGACACCCTGAAACACTTGGACTTCATGGTGGCAATTATAGAAAAGACCCGGTGACTAACGCGGTCGCTGTTCCTATCTATCAAACTACGAGTTACCAGTTTGATAATGCTGAGCATGCTCAAAAATTATTTGGTCTCCAAGAGCTTGGGAATATTTACACGAGAATTATGAACCCAACCACACAGGCTCTTGAGGAGAGGCTCGCCTCAATTGAGGGGGGTGTTGCAGCGTTAGCTGTAGCATCTGGTTCATCTGCCGTCGCTCTTTCCATACAAAACTTAGCGTCTGCTGGTGACAATATTGTTGCCTCTCCCCATTTGTACGGAGGAACCTATAACCTTTTTACAAACACGTTAAAGGAAATGGGTATTGAAGTAAGATTTGCTGATCCAGGCGAACCTGAGAGTTTCAGAGCTCTCAGTGACGACAAAACACGAGCTTATTTTGGCGAAACACTGCCTAACCCAAAGCTTGTGCCATTCCCGATTGAGGAAGTGGCATCTATTGGCAGGGAGTTAGGAATCCCCCTTATTGTTGATAATACAGCAGCGCCCATTACATGCCGTCCCTTTGACTTTGGCGCTGCCATTGTTGTGCACTCATTAACCAAATATATAGGTGGCCATGGCACCTCAATAGGGGGTGTTATCATTGACTCCGGTACTTTCGATTGGGTTGCCAATCCAAATCAGCAGCCACATTTCAATAAACCTGATAGCAGCTATCATGGTGCAATATGGGGTGAACTGGTTCCCGAAGCTCTTGGTGCCCCAATAGCATATGCAGTCCGAGCCCGTGTGGTGTTATTACGGGACTTGGGGTCTGCACTATCTCCCACTAATGCGTTTAATATTGTTCAAGGGCTAGAAACGCTTGCTTTGAGATTTAACCAGCATCAAAAAAATGCAAGTGAGGTTGTAGAGTTTTTGTCATCACATCCAAGTGTAGTTTCCGTAATTTATCCGAGTGAATTTTCTGGATCAGAAAAAAATAAGGTCCGAAAATACCTCAAAAAAGGATTCGGTGCATTAGTAGGAATTGAGCTTTCAGGTGGAATAGAAGCCGGAAAAGAGTTCATTGATAACCTTAAAATGTTTTATCATGTAGCGAACATTGGTGATGCCCGGAGTTTAGCCATCCATCCTGCTTCAACCACTCATTCGCAACTAAGCGCTGAGGATCAAATTGCTGCTGGTGTCACCCCTGGTTACGTCCGGCTATCTATAGGTATCGAACATATCGAGGACATTATTGCTGATCTCAAACAAGCGTTGGAATCTCAAAAATCTAGCAGACTGGATGCCGCTTAAGCCCGTTATTTTTTGTCAGTAAAGATTTTAGATACTGGCGAAAACGTATTGTGGAGTTTACGTTAAGGTCTGAAGGTACGCTATCTGACAGATACCGATACTCAAAGAGCTAAGCTTGATATCGCCAGATTTGCTTTCTAAACTCGGACCGCTCGACCACGGTCCTTTTTAACTTTTGCTGGTCTTTGTGTGGGCGAGCAATGTAACTCTTGGTGTATTGGATGACTCAAATTGGTATTACGTAGAACGATTCCAGCCACAGCGAGTGTAGTTAAGAAAATGAACGGTGACCGCCTGCATTCTCCTGCTGCTGCAAAGAATGTCAGTCACATAACCAAACTCGTTTGCAGCGTTTCGCCAAAAAACGGTGCCGCTCTGGAGATTGCTAGTGGCACGGGGCAGCATATAATTAGCCTTGCTGCAGCTATTCCCAACTTGACTTGGCAGCCCTCAGATATAGATGATGCTCGCTTGAATAGCATCGTTTCTTGGAGTTATGAGAAACAATTGCCAAATCTTTTGCCTCCCATAAAATTAGATGTGACCGATGAAGGTTGGTCAGTTTTGTGTCCTGATCAGGACTTTGTTTTAATGGTAAACCTACTTCACCTTGTTAGTGAGAGTGAAGCCAAAGTGATTATTGGTGGAATTTCTCAATCGCTCATGCCAGGCGGACGTTGCGTTATTTATGGGCCGTTTATGCGAGACGGCTCTCTCACCAGCGATGGTGATAAACTTTTCCATCAAAGTTTGATAGAAGCTGATCCAGATATCGGATACAAAGATGATACATGGATGCTTGATCTGTTCCAGGGTCACAACCTAAAAACCGTTAAAATTGCAAATATGCCCGCTAATAATTTGGCTTTTATAATAGAGAAAAAGCATCCCAAACGCTCGTAGTATGTTACTCTGAGGTGGACATAGTTCTCAGATGGTGCTCGCCTAACGCTCAGGCTTTGCATGTGAACTGCTAACGATGTTGTGGTAGAGATTGATGGTGACTGAACTTGTATCCTTAGCATTAATTTATTTTGCAGTAATTGATCCGATTGGGACAATTCCAATTTTTTTATCAATTACAGAACGATTTGATTATAAACAAAAGCAAAGGGTCGCTCTCCGAGGGTGTGTAATTGCTTTCTTTGTATTGGTAT
>CACEJY010000062.1 GCA_902559985.1 uncultured SAR116 cluster alpha proteobacterium
CGGGGAAATCAAAACCAAAAAATAGCCCTAATTCCTTTCCACCAAAATACCATGAGAAAACACCCAATAATGACCACGCTATCGCGCAAAAGAAAAATTGTTTAGGCTTTGGAAAAAAACTTTCTAGCAATTGATTCTCCGTTGCGCTCAAAATGCGAACCGCTGTTTTCAGTAGCACTAATATCTACATTCTTGTGAACCAGAAGGGAAGTAGAAACAGCTAGCAAGTTTGTAGACAACTAACAGTCCTTTCATCATCAACAGTTAGGAGAACGCACTATGGCTGAAACTTGTGGTGATTGTATTTTCCAGTTTGCGCCATCACCAGGGCTTGATTACTTATGCCTTGTGTCTTGAAGACCAAAGATCGCCGGCGTTTCAACCGGAAGAGTCTGTGTTCACTTGAATATTACCGAATGAATTTTCAAAAAACTGTCCATCAGTGACAGTTTCGACTGTTAGTGTGATTTTGCAGAGTTTTTATTTTAAGCTGTAATTTTCCAGAGGTGCATCGCAATAGACTGGCAAGGTTTTTGATGCAAAGGCTTGATGCCAGTTTTGATCAAAAAATGCACGCTGTCGTAGTCAGCACGACTAATAGCTGAAACTAGGGAAATCACCCATTTTTCGTCCCATGAGAGCTCCAAAGTGCCAGTTGGAAGAAAATGAGTTGAACGCCCAAGAGCCTGGGGCAGAGAGCGAATAAAAATGTTTAGTAGTTCTGGCGTCATCAGTTCAATGTCGAGTTGAACTAATTCACAAGCTTTGAAAACATCAATCTTTGGCATGGAGCGGGCTTGCTTTGCTTCTTCGCGAATAGCCTCCAGAAGTTCTAGTTCATTGCTTGATATTTTGTAATTATTACACATGAGCATTCAAATTCACAGCCTCTAATTAAGAATGAGTATTAATCTTATTACTGTGAAATTTGTTGTCAATGTCAGATTTCCCATATATTCAATTTTTATTTTGTCACTGTACTGGAGTGTTTCTTTTAGTGAAAAAAAATGCATTTCTGCACCTATGTGCGCAATATGTTACTGCCATTTCATTCCTGCTCGCTGTGCCTTCAAATAGTGAGAGCGCTGTTGTGTGTGAAGCGCCAAGAGCAGTTTGTGAATGGCGCGAGAGAATTGTTGGTATAAAGACGCCTAATATGATCGCGTCGGGGATATTGATCAAAGGCGGTCAAATTGTGACAAACCGTCATGTCGTAGAAGATCACCAATCTATTTTAGTGAAGAATTTTGATGGTGGTATCGCAAAAGCTGAAGTCATTCCACATGACATTCCTGTAGATTTAGCAATTGTTTCCTCAGGATTTAATCAAATCGAACCCGATTTCGCAGAAATGATAGCCAAAACTCAATCACAAACACTTTATGTAGTGGCATTTGATCAGGGAAGAAATTCTGCTCGTGTTTACAAGCATAGTGACTTTGCTCTTTACCCAGAATTAGAAAAGCATCCCAAAGCGCGTATTCACAGTAATTCAAAAGCGCTGCCGGGCAATAGTGGTGGGGCCGTGGTGAATGAGCACGGCATGCTTGTTGGGGTTTTAGCATCGGGGGATCATCGTATCAGCGAGATTATACCAGCTAAAAACATTGAAAAGGTTTTGGGATCAATGGGTGCTTTGCATAAAGAAGCTTTTTCTGAAATCGGAGGTTTCATTAGGCGTTGCGCCGACGCACTGCACGCGTCGGCATCAATTCTAAAAGATCCACCCAATCCCATAATTTCCAAAATTGAAAGAAATTGTTTGAAATCTAAAAACAAGCAACTACTCGATCAGGCTGGGCAAACTTTTGGGCGTTGGTGGATGTTTGACATTTCTGAAAAATTCCTCCGCACAAGTGAAAAATTTGACCCGCGGAGCCCTAACACATTGATGTCATTGGCTGTGAACTATCATCTATCGAGAAAGCCTAAACAAGCGATTGATATTTTGAAACGTTACTTAGATCTTGACCCCTCTAATACGCAGGCTTTGCGCTTGAGCATTCAAAATGCTGGAATGGTTAGGGACAGAGATTTTGCTGACAAGGCACTTGATCTCATGAAAAGGCATAATCCATCCGCTTTACCATTGGCGAATTCGTATATTGAAAATGCTTTTTCTGATTAAAAATTGAAGTTATCACTCGGATCCGGAATCCACCCAAAGCTTACAGGTTTGGATCTACTATTAATTGCACGGGATTTCAAAAAATCGATTATGTCTGAGGTACTTGCTCCGCTATTTTCCCTTAAGTATCTGGCGGCAAGCGCAGCCACTCTTGGTGCAGCGTAACTCGAGCCACCCGCGGTAGTGTAGACGCCTCGATGATCAAAAACATCGACCTTTTCGGCTGGAACCATTAGGTCCACGGAAACTTGTCCATAATTTGATTGTGGTGGCAGCCTGCCAAACTGATCAGATGATGTGACTACAACCATGTTTTCTAAGTCCAGGGATGCGGGGAAAACTGGATTGAAGTCTATATCAAAACCGTCATTACCTGCTGAGATAACGAATAATATATTTGGATGTTTTTTCGCACCATCGTAAAAACATATCCAATCATCTCGGGAATACGATCCCATAGACATGTTAATGATCTTTATGCCAGCTCTTTGTGCATGATCGATAAGATTGCTAAACAGGCACATGTTTTCCGCAGGAAATCTGTAGATAGCAATCTTTAAGTCACCCAGCTCATGGCTAAGAGCGCTGAATACGGTAGTGCCATGATGAAGCGGAAAAAAAGCATTCCTGCGCGGATCTTTATCAAATGGTCGATTATCGTTATCCCAAAAATCATAACCAATAAGTTGTCCATCTTGGTCGATAGCCAAATTTTTTTGAACCATTGGAAGGTTATAATTTACGCCGGTATCGACTAGTGCGAGCAGAGGTTCGTGCGGCAATCCAACAGGTTGGACTGACATCACAAATGGAGGATTCTGGGCTTCGGTACCAAGGAATTTTAGGTCTGGCCCATAGGAAATTATTATTCTGTCACCTTCAGGATTCGTTCCAAATTGCCGAGCAGATATAATCCTACAAGGCGGCACGGCGCGAACTTGAGCCGCCGGAGAGCCTCTTCCCTCCAATAAGGATAGTACGGCTAGTTTCCAATTAATTCTTGTTGGTTTGAAATTAAGTTCCGCAACTTTCTCTCCAAAACTATCAACAATTATGCTTGGCCCGTCATTGTTGATTTTGTTGTCTTGAAAAAGAGGGTTTGTGATGAACTCACAAGCCTTATCCAAATTGCTTGGTTGGCTCTGTGATGCTGACGATGAAAGAGGGTGAATCAAAGGAACAGTTATCAAAACCCAGGTGATGGCATTGATAAAAAGATTCCTACAGCCACCTACAGAATTATCATTTTTGAGCTTTTGAATTCGCATCTCGATCAGTTTTTCAGCCTGTGATGTTTAATTTTTTATTGCGCGTGACTATCTCTGTAGTTTCCATTAACGCGCAGTCTTGGTTCAGCACCATAATTGATCCCAATTGCACACTGAGTGAGTGAATTACCAATGCCAAAATCCTACAGCCCCTGTATCAAGGTTTGCAAGTATCGTAACGACGGGCATTGTGTGGGATGCTCAATGACTAAAATTCAAAAGAAAATAAGCAAACGATTAAACTCAAAAGACACACAAGTAGCTTTTGTGCGATTAATCCGCATGCAGCAAACCTGTCTGGGAGGTTATGAGGACTGGGAAAAAGCCCACCAAGACCGATACAAAATCCAGGATTAATGCGCCGTTTGGGTTACCGCGTGCGGATGTGTTTAGCTGATGTGAGATTGCAGCAGCCAAGCAAATTTTTCATGCGCTCGACCACGCTCTATACACAAATCCTCAGTGAGTTTGTCGCCATTTTCCGCAGCAATGTCACCAGCACCGGACAGAGTAGCTGCCAATGTTTTTTGAGCGTCTACCAAAGCGGCGATCATTTGTTTGTCGGTCATGTTACACTCATTGGAATCTTCCATTACCTTTGAGATATCAATCATAGCAGCCAATCTACCGTCCACTTTATGCCCTATTGATCTAATTCGCTCAGCCAGATCGTCTTGGGCTTGAAAATGATCTTCATAAATTTCCTGAAATAGCGCGTGTAGTGGCCCAAATGCCATCCCCGTTACGTTCCAGTGAAAGTTTTGTGCCATCATTGTAGTGACAGTTGTTTCTGCCACGCACTGGTAAATAGCCTGAGCGACTGTGGGATGCGTGCGAGCTGAAATTTTGGTTGTTTCTACTGCCATTTTAAGATCTCCTCTAACTTACTTAGACAGTAAGTGGGATCTTATGTTGCAAGATTCAAGTATTTTTCGTCTACCATTCACCCACAAACCGGCTTGTGTAACATTTCAACCTGGCGCATTGGCATTCCGTCGATGGTTTGAAATAACCGATTCAATAATTGCGCGTCCTCACTAAAATCCTTGATTAAGCCGTCGTATCCGAGGAGCCACAAACCTGTTTGTGAGTGTTTTTTTTGCAGTTGGGTCACTGATACTTCATTTTTGTGAAAATGAAGTAGCTTCAAATTTCTATCTTCAATGTCACAAATATGGCTCTCAAAAAACCGTCTGACTTGTGTTTCGAGGTCTGAGTTTTTTTTGTCAGTTATCATAATTACAAGTCGATTAGTCCAAGCATATTCGTCAAAAATCATAGAATGTGCAGTCACTGTGCCACTGTGAAAATACAACATCGAATAGAATAAAAACCAATGCGTTATTTTTTTCATTTTCTTTTAATCAATCTCAGTCTCATCAAAGCATTGTGTCGCACTGCATCTTTCTAAAAAAACTGGTCCAAGTAATTAGAAATCCAAAAATAATTTTATATTGGCACCAGCTTGGTCATGCATCACTTAATGTTAGATCTGTTGTGAGGAAGGGAATAATCAATTGTTGGACCGAGAGGCACAATTCTTGTTGGATTTATTGTTTCATGGCTTCCGTAATAATGTCGTTTTATGTGCTCCATGTTTACGGTGCTGCTGATGCCCTTTTGTTGATAAAGGTCGCGGACATAACCGGATAGATTTGGATAATCAGCGACTCTCCGCAAATTGCACTTGAAATGACCATAATAAACTGGGTCGAACCTGACCAAAGTTGTGAATAATCTCCAATCAGCCTCCGTTATTTGGTCGCCAATTAAATAGCGATGTTTTGCGAGGTGTGATTCCAACCAGTCTAATGTTTCAAACAATGGTGCGATGGCGCTTTCGTAAGCTTGTTGAGTGGTCGCAAACCCAGCTTTATAAACACCGTTATTAACTGTGTTGTAAATCAACGTGTTTAATTTTTTAATTTTACCCTGCAAATTTCTGGGATAATAATCCTCAGCACTCGCACCAATGCCATCAAAGGCCGAATTAAACATCCTAATGATTTCTGATGACTCATTCGAAACGATTGTTTTGGTTTTTTTGTCCCATAAAATTGGGACAGTTACCCTGCCTGAATAATCAGCTTTGGCAGCTGTATATAATTGGTAGAGATTTTTAACACCGTTAACTGTGTCTTTAACCACACCTTCTCCAGATTTGAATGTCCAACCGTTTTCAGCCATGTGCCAGTGAACAACTGAGATTGAAATAATGCTTTGAAGACCCTTCAACTCGCGAAAGATCAATGTGCGGTGTGCCCAAGGGCAAGCTAATGATACGTATAGATGATAGCGATCTGGCTCTGCCTGAAATCCCGATATTCCGCTCGGTCCTGCTGAACCGTCAGATGTAACCCAGTTCCTAAACTGGGGTGATGTCCGAACAAACTGCCCCTCAGAATCTTTGGTGTTGTACCATTGGTCGACCCATCGTCCTTCCTGGCGTTGTTCTCGCTTATGTTTTTAACATACCATTAATAATCGGCGCATTTATTGCTGGCATTTTTTGTGCAACAGCCACCGGTTACCTGTCCGACAACTGCCGTGTTAAACAGGATACTGTGATGGGCGTAGTATTTTCTGGAATGTTCGCTACCGGATTAGTCCTCTATACCGGCATTAAAATAGACGCGCACCTCGACCACATCCTTTTTGGCAACATGTTGGGTGTTAGCATTGAGGATATTACAATTACAATTTTTATTGCAACTTTTGTAGGCAGTTTCCTTACAATGAAGTGGGCGGATCTTGCACTGCAATCTTTTGACCCCTTGCAAGCAAGGGCCTCTGGATTGAACGTGCACATCCTAAATTTGTTGCTTCTTGCATCTATATCTTTAACGGTTGTTGCCACTTTAAAAGCCACAGGCCTCATATTGGCGATTGCCTTGCTCATTGCGCCAGGTTCGATCGCATTTTTGATCACAAAACAATTTCGCCTGATGATGCCACTTGCCCTAATCACAACAATATCAAGTATGATGTTCGGTATTTATCTCAGTTTCTGGATAGATAGCGCACCAGCACCCACGGTCATCATGGTATTAACATCTATTTTTGTTTACGCTCTTGTACAAAAAAACATACTTATCAAAGGCTAAAATGAGGCTGTAAAATTACAACCCATTCAAAATGAAATACAACAGCACGCCAACTCTTAAGCACAGAATTGGGTGTTTTCCAAATCTGAAAATATAGATTTCGAGGTCAATTGAATGAAAAAACAACCATTTTAGATTGAGACATTTCTTCGATAGAATGGGGAATTCCACCCACCCCAAAACCTGAATTCTTTCTACCGGCAAATGGCATCCAATCAACCCGGAATGCCGAGTGCTCATTGACCATTATAGCTGACCCATCAAGCCTATTAACTATGTCCATTATCTCGCTATGACTATCCGAAAACACCGATGCCTGAAAAGCAAATTGAAGGTCATTTGCTTGCAATATGGCTTCATTCAAATTCTCTTTTTCATATACGGAGATAACAGGACCAAAGATCTCTTGTCTCGATACCCTGCAAGTTTCGGGAGGGTTCAGCAAAACGGTAGGGGCATAACAGGAACTGGACAACTTTTTACCACCGCATACAACTTGAGCACCCGCATCAACAGCTTCTGCAATCCAGTCCTCAACTCTGTCAACTTCTTTATTCCTTATCAATGGTCCACATTGTGTTTCAGCTTCAATAGCGTTACCAACAACTAATTTTGAAGCTTTATCAGCTAAGCTTTCCGCAAGCTCCTTGCCAGAAGAGCCAACACAAAAAACACGTTGAACCGAAACACAGACCTGACCAGAGTGATAAAAACCACCTTTTACGAGGCTTGGGACCAATAGGTCTTTGTTGGCTGAAGGACAGACTATGACCGGGGCTACTCCTCCA
>CACEJY010000063.1 GCA_902559985.1 uncultured SAR116 cluster alpha proteobacterium
ATTTCCTGGGGAAACTCTTGACAAATCCTTGGTCACTGTGTGGTTGAGGAATTCAAAAGCATTTGTCCCTGACAGAAAAACTTTATGGATCCCAGTCATATCAGTCAAACCAACTTTTGTCCTAATGGCTAAGTGTTCAGCGTTTATGTCTGGGCTGTAACGCGCTGGTACAAACATGTTATTCCAGAGTAATGATACGGCACCCATACCTTCATGGAGATGTGCCAAAGGGCTTGATCGGGTTATTTGAGGACTAGCGGTTTTTCCCATAAGCTCAAAAAGTCAATCCTGCGTTTGGCGGAATCGCCGAACAAACAGAAATAGAACAAGAGTTAATAGAGGACCGGATAAAAGGTTAAGTAAAGTGATGTCTTTAAATTTGTTGTTGATGCCCTCACGCATTTTTAAACGAATTTCTCGCAATTCGCGTCTTATGGGATATGTGGCGGAACGGAGGTCTTTTATTTGCTCCCTCAATGCCAATGGCAGCTCTTCGATATTTTTTGCACCACTCATATCTAAAACTTTGGTTATACTTGCCTCTGTGTTGTTAATACGCGAAGCGTAGTCAGCCTCTCGCTTATGGTAAGTCTTACGGCTTTCGAGAAGCATCTTCTCAATTGTTGTAAATGTTCGGATAGGACTTTCTCTGGAACGAATATTTGTGAGGTTAGGGTCACCAGCAATGTGCTCAACCATATTTAGAAACAGCGTGTGGTTATCATTTATTGGTCTTGAGAAGACACGATCACCCATCCGTGCGTCAGCGAGGCTAAAGCCATTATATATCCAATCGACATCGGCTATTGCGAATACCGAAGAGGTTGGTTTGATAATTTCACTTTTTGTTTGCCCATAGGGTGAGTCTAATTGTCCAGTTAGATGCAGAGCAATTACTTTACGTATGTCGTTGGTGATTTGAAATTCTGTAGCTAGGGTTTCGGTAGATTTTTCACGTACATCTCTTTTAGCGAGCAAATTTGTCTCGTCACTGGTAAGAACTATTGGCTGAGCTTTTATATTTTTCTTACTTATCTCGAAAAAACCGGCTTCAGCAAACAAAAGTTCTTTTAATTTGTCAGAGACAATGTGTTCCCTCGAAATGTTTTTGTCTTTGATTTGCAGCCAATAGGGGTATGAAAAGTTTCTTCCTGTAGCAGATTCCACTGTTGCTGCATTTTTAAAATCCCCAACTACTTTACTATTTGAAAAGTTCAAGCCATAGAATCCTAATAAATCATTGATTGAATTGATTTGCGCATTTTTTGATGGCTTGATCGAAAGCGCGGCATTAGCGCTGTTCATACGTTGGAAAGGGTCTAGCATTATGATTGCTCCCTTTCCACTTTGTATATGGAGGTCAATGTCTCTTAGCGTTTCTTTTCTGATAACTGGCGTATCAAATACAATCAAAACATCATATGTGTCCGTTAAGCCATCAGAAAAATAAGGTATTATAGATACATCATATTGGCTCTTGAGTTCTTCTAAAATGGATAATCCAGGATGCGGTGTTTCTGTATTAGCTGGCTTCAATACTGAAGATAAAATACCAACATGTGGGGTTTTGTTTCTGGATAAATTGCTCAATTGAAGAGCTAAATCATATTCAAGAGAGGTCGCCCGGTTAACATCGAAATAGCTTGTTACCAAATGTTTGTTACCTGAAGTAAAAACGGCACCAAAATATAAACTATCGCCAGAACTCATTGGTATTTTTCTAATACCTGCCAATTCTGCCGACTCTGCAAAATCAGTGTCCGGCCTTAAAAATACAGACTTGGAGTTGATACGACCCTTGCTCTTCTTTGTCAAAGTTGAAATTGCCCGAGAAACCCGATCAATATGTTGGATGATTGGTGGTGGTATTAGACTTTTGTCTTCACTGACATATAGAGTTATTTGGGTCTTGTTAGGGCTGTTTTTTGCAATTTCTAAAGTACCCTGTCTGAGTGTGTATTCCTTGTGCTCAGTAACATCAATTCTCAAATCAAAATTGTCGATGCCACGTGCTGCACCGCCAACAAATGCAGCAGACAGAAGTAAGCTAACCACGCTCAAGATAGGCGACACAAAAGGGTGTTTGGGTGATGAATAATACCCACGCATTTGTTGACAGGCTAACGATAATACTAGAGATGTCATTAGTACAAAATATGTTACCGCTGACAAGCTAATTTGACCTGTGGATAATTCATCCATCCAATGTTTTGGGCTCATCACAAAAAGATAATGGCTCACATGCTTGAACCATTCAGGGACTAATGAAGTTTGTAGGGCGTTCACATCGGTAAAGAGAAGGAAAAAAATCAAGCTTGAGCCAAGTAAAAAAGAACTCACTTCTTCTTTACATATTACCGCTGCGAGCAGAGCTACTGAGTAAAGTAAAGATAGGGCCAGAAGGGCACCGAGGTAACCTGATGCCAAAATCCCTAAATCTGGTGTGCCAATTGACGTGACTGTTATCAAAAATGGAAAAGTCAGGATCAAAGCGCAAAACATTAATATTATTCCAGCGAGCCATTTCCCAATAATGGTTGAATATGCGGGAATTGGGTAGGAGAGTATCAAACCAATCTCTCCATAGTTTTTGCCCTGAAAACTTCGCATAGCTAAAGCGGGTAAAAAAACTGCTGAGATCCAAGGTAAGAATTGCCATTGCAACGATAGGGTGGCCAAATTAGTGTCTAAGAAATCTCCAACCAGAAAGATACATACGGAGAGAAAAAAAAGAATTCCAGCCAAAAAAATTGCTGTTGAGAAATTAAAGATACGCTGTCGTAATTCATGATGAAAAACAGTTCTTATTCCAGCCCAAGGTGCAATTTTGGAACTGACAGCGTTTGCGGGTTCTGTTTTCATATTAATTTCCCGATTAATGCCCTAACCCGCAAAAACTTTAATGCTTTCTTCCAGACGGCCTTTTTTATCAACTAATGATGATGTTGGGCCATCTTTAACCAACCTTCCACTGTTTATTATCAAGACACGGTCACATATGGCCTCTGCCTCCTCTAGGATATGAGTCGACATCAAAATTATTTTACCTTTTGACAGTGTTTTAATATGGTTGCGGATAGCAACCTTCTGAATTGGGTCAAAACCATCAGTGGGCTCATCAAGAAATAATATCTCGGGGTTGTGAATTAAAGATTGACCAAGCCAAGCTCGTTGGCGCCAGCCTTTTGATAAGTCTGAAAGCTTTTGATATTTTACCTCACCTAGATTTAGTTCTTCGTATATTCTGGCGATAGCCGAACGCATGGCGCTTCCAAAAATCCCATGTGCGTTGGCTGAAAATGATAGAAATTCGTACACAGTTATGTCGTCAAAACCGCCTGTTACTTCAGGCAAGTATCCAATTATACCCTGCGCTTCTCTTCGTTCTTTCCTGATTGAATGTCCATTTAGAATAGCGTCACCAGTTTCGGGTTTTAATACGCCAGCAAGTATTTTTATCATAGTTGACTTGCCAGCACCGTTGGCGCCGAGGATACCAATTAATTCGCCATCCGAGGCGGAAAACGAGCAATCTATCAACGCGCTTTTGTTGGAATAAGATTTAGAAAGGTTGATTGCTTGTAATTGGGGCATTAAATGGCATCCGATGTTGATGTTATTTTAGATCAACAATAAAACCTGCAATTATAAAAAGAGTAATGCTTAACCCGACAAAGGCATAACCAACTCTTATAAAATTTTTTTCAAGAGCGTGAGGTAAAAGTTGTCGCTTATGATCACTCTCACACTTTTGTTTTTGCTCTACCCATCTGCGTACCTGTGGAGCGATAGTCACAAGAGCAGCTCCCAGCAACGCAAGAGCCACAACGTTTTTTTTTGCTGAGATCCAGAACAAAAATTCTAGCATTCGGACCTGTCCCAGTACCACCGCTTTTTAATTAATCTTGCTCTACAAATTTTTCTAATCGAGATTGATTATTTAAGAACCGCGAAGCTCTTCATTGCTTCACCATGTAATAGATCCATAGCCTGGCGCTTGTATTTAAATGCCTTTGCTGTGGTCAACATTTTATAATTACGGGGCCTTGGCAAATCAATCTTGATCACTGTCTGCACGGTAGTAGGTTTATTTGAGAGAATAACTAAGTTGTCTGCCAAGAAAATAGCTTCATCTATTTCCGATGTTACAAAAATATTGGTTTTTTGGTTTTCTTCAAACAGCTCGAGGAAAAATTCTTGCATCAAGCTACGGGACATCGCATCGAGACCACGAAACGGTTCGTCCATAAGCATGACGGTTGGTTCATTTATCAGCGCTCTTGCCAGCTCAGCTCTTCGTTGCATGCCACCAGAAAGTTGGAGTGGAAATTTATTCATAAACTCGCCAAGACCAACCTTAATGAGCAGGTCTTCTGCCTCTTTTTGCAGTTCTGCTCCTTTCTTTTCTCCCCGCATTTTCGGGCCAAAGGTGACATTTTCAATTGTTGTCTGCCACGGTATTAGGGCTGTCTCTTGAAAAACCACCATCCTATCTTTTGCAGGTCCAGTTATCGGTATTCCGTCGACAAGCACTTGCCCCGTATCGGGGTTCTCAAACCCGGCAAGCAAATTAACGAGTGTTGACTTTCCACAGCCTGAAGGTCCGACAATAACTGTTAATTCACCGGCAGGAAAATCGACAGAGATATCTTTAAGGACGTCGTCTGATTGCCATTCTTCACCGTAAGATTTGCTCACACCTCTCAAGGAAACTGAAGAGCTGTTGGCTTTTTTGGAACGCGCCGCGTTTGTCTCCTTCTTTTTTGATTTTGTTGTTGCCATGAAATTTCTCCGGTGATTCATATTCAGAATGTTTTAGTTTTTTGACTTGAGGTCGATCTAGAATAAACGGCGCCAAGGCATGAAGTAATAGCCAGTCTTCCTTATCGCGCTTGATGATAGATAGCCGGCAATGCCAATGGAAATCATTCCGACGACGATTTGCTCCAAGGAACCGCCCATGTACGAGTTCCAGATAAAGAAGCCAAGGCCACCACCGCCTTGCGTTCCACCGCCGGAAATCATCTCGGCTGCAAGCACAACTTCCCATGTTATACCCATGCCAACTGCTGCTCCGGTAAATATTGACGGGAGCGTGCCGGGTAATACGATTTTCCAGAAAAGATCAAGCTGACTTGCACCCATTGACTGGGCTGCTCTTAGATAGCTGATGTCTATACTGCGGGCTCCACCTAGAACATTAATAACAATTGTAAAAAACGCGCCCAAGAAGGTTACGAAGGCGATTGACATTTCATTGGTAGGCCAAAATATTAGCGATGCAGGTACCCATGCAAGCGGCGGTATGGGTCTGAGGATTTCAAAGGGAGGGAAGAAGACGCCCCGAAAGTATCGGTTAACCGCCAATAACAGCCCAAACGGTATTCCAATAATCATCGCGACCAAGAAGCCGGTAATGACTCGGCCGAAGCTTGCAACCCAACTCATCCAGTAACCATGCAACGGTATGACTTCAAGAAAGGCTGCAAAAACATCTCCGGGCGGCGGCACGAGGCCAATGCCAAGCAAATCGTATCCGGTCCACTCATCAAGCTGCGATCCGATGTGCCAGAGGATCACAAAAATAATGATTGCTCCGATACCACGACGAGTGGTCGTGTTGTTGAGAAGTTTCTGCAAAAAATTCGTCATTGTTGCCTCTGTCGTATTTCTAATTGATCCCCATCGGGAATTGCCTTGTTTATTGATTTCTTAGGCCATTTCTCTTTCACCTGCCTTGAAGGCCTTGACGGCTTCCTCATGAACAGCGTCATTAACCTCTTCAAGCAGCTTCCTAAACTTTTCGGATGATTGAGTCTCGTATGATCTCGGACGCGGTATTTTTACTTCGACAGTTTTTTTCAACTGACAAGGACGGGTTGTAACGATGTGTACTTTGTCACCGAGGAATATTGCCTCCTCCAAATCGTGGGTAATAAAAAAGATTGTCACTCCAGTACGATCATATGTTTCAAGAAGTGATTCATGCATAATTTGTTTGGTCAGAGCATCCATCGCACGGTAAGGTTCGTCCAACAAAAGTACCTTTGGGTTGTTGATCAAGGCTCTCACAATTTCAGCGCGCCGGGCCATGCCCGAGGATACTTCGCCGGGGTATTTTTTGAGAAAGTTACCCAGCCCCGCTTCTGCGAGCATTTGTCCAGCCTTGTCTAGAGCTTGTGCAGAAGACATAACTTTTTGAACGGTTGGGCCGTAGGCAACATTTTCTTGTAAGGTTTTCCATGGAAAAAGTGCGCCATGTTGAAACACAACCATGCGTTCAGCACTTTGATCAGCTTTTGGCTTTCCTGGTCCACACAGCAAGTCACCATCCAGGTGAATGCTTCCCTCTGTAATTGAATGAAAACCTGCGATACCATTCAGTAAAGTAGTCTTACCGCATCCTGACGGTCCGACAATCATGCATACTTCGCCGCCAGCTATTTCCATGGAACAATCGTCAACAGCCATCACATTTACGCCAGTCGGATCATAAATTTTCGTGACATTTTTAATGCTTAGCGCACCTTTTTTTTCTACTTTTGAGGTGTTTCTAGCCATTTTGATCGAAGATGTCTTTCTTCCTTACTATCCGCCTGAGGCGCAAGCCCTCGATGCTCAATCATCACCTGGCCATCGTTCAACGGTGTAATCGTTGATACATTTAGGGTGGGCCCATCAAGGTTAAATGCGAAACCAGGAAAAATCCTTACACTTGTGCATGTTTTCGCATTTGGGGAAGGAAACGAATTTTCCTTGGTTGCATCTTGGTTATCCGCTTTGCCGTGCCTCGTTACGAGGTGCCCATAGTCAAAGCTGGTTGCATCCATATCACTATTAATTGCCGATAGGTTCTGAGACATTAATTCCCGATATCCCGTTTCGACAACTTCCTTGTGGTAATGCACCACCTCTAGCGCTTCAGAACTAATTTGAGATTGAATCGACG
>CACEJY010000064.1 GCA_902559985.1 uncultured SAR116 cluster alpha proteobacterium
TTTGAAGCCATGATCATTGATAACGACATGCTTGGCGCCATTCTTCGATCAACTGCTAAGGTGGATGTATCAGAAGACACAGTATCACCCAGCGCAATCGGAATTGTGGCCACAGGCGTTGGGCACTTCCTGGGTGAGGCTGAGACCTATGCCCGAATGCATTCAGATTTTCTCTATCCTGAACTTGCTGACCGTACCCCAATCGATGTGTGGGAAGCGGCTGGTAGCCCCGATATTCGCGATGCTGCGGCCAAACGATTAGAGGACATTCTAGGTTCGCATCAGCCCTACTACATTGATGCGGATAGTGACAGCCGACTCCGCGCCGCTTTCCCAATACAGCTTGCTGTAAGTCGTCAAGATTGACCAGCAGCAACGATAAGTGGGTCAGCCTCGAACTTGCTGATAAGCGCATCGGCCAGTTGGCGTGTTTCACGGTTCATCACTTCAATCCCACGGGTAATGATGCCAATATGGTATGTCAGCTTTTGTTGGATTGGTCGGACCACCATGCCACCTGCGCTGGCCGACATGCGGGCTGAAAACGGATCCACCAACGCCGGCACACCAACCGCACGCACAAGCGCCGTTGCAGCCAACACATTCGCCACGCTATAGCGTGCCTTGTTTTGAAACTGCGCGGCCAAATCTTCGTCCATACCCTGCATTTCTAGCGGATATACATTGCCAAAAGTGATAAATTCCTCACGACCTGCAACCTCACGCAAATCTAATCTGTCCTTTGATGCTGCAAGGGAGTGATTTTGAGGAACAAGGGCAACATAATTCACTTCTGTTTGATACAGACTGTGAACACCCAAATAGGGAGGAGAGCGCGATACAATACCGATATCAAACTGTTGAAGGCGGACCGCATCGACAATTGCCGGCGTGTTGTGGATATAGACAATTGTGTGCGTGTCATCTTTTTCTTGGCGAAGTCGGCCGAGAACTTCTGGCAACAGCGAAAATGAAAAGGTCGGGATTACCCCAACCGACACTTTCCCAACCGCGGTTTTGCGAATTGTTGCGGCCAGATCATCAAGCCGTTCAATATTCAAAAATGCACTTTCCACCGCCTGATGAAAACGGCGGGCCTCAACCGTTGCTGCAATGCCGCGTCCACGACGCAGAAATAAAGCGAACCCGAGGCGCGTCTCCAACTCATGAACCAGGCGCGTAACACTTGGTTGTGAGACATGAAGCGCCTTTGCCGCACCCGTGATCGAACCAAGTCGCATAACGGTATCAAATGCCTTAAGCTGTCTAAAATTCATTAACCCCTCCTTAAGTCTTAATGATAACTTTTTTCTATCAATTCATCCAATAATTATATTTGCATTATATTTCTTCGGTTTGTTAAAATCCCGATTATTAATTTGAAGGGTCAAGTCTTGGGCAAACAGCTTTTTTCGGTTGATGATGCGCGGCGACATGCGCGAAAGCGTTTGCCACGAATGATGTTTGATTTCATTGATGGATCTTCTGGTGATGAAACTTTATGCGGTTTAAATTCAGCAGCCATTGATGAGATACGTTTGATGCCGCGTGTTCTTGTTGATGTCAGCGAACGCAGCCTGTCCAGCTCTATCCTTGGCCTCGAGACCGGTCTGCCTTTTGGCATTGCGCCGATGGGAATGTGCGGCCTTGCATGGCCCGGCGCCGACCGGGATTTGGCGATTGAGGCTGCGCGCCGAAGAATGCCACTCTGTGTTTCAACCGCATCCTCAATGACTTTGGAACAAATCAATGAGATCGCCGAGGGGCACGCCTGGTTCCAGCTTTATGCTGATCAATCCGGTGATTTTGTCAATGAGTTGGTCGATCGAGCCGCCGCCGCTGCTTATGATGTACTGATATTGACGGTTGATGTGCCAATCCCATCAGTGCGCCTCCGGGATCTTCGAAATGGCTTTGCCTTTCCAATGCGCTGGGGCCTCCAACAACTTTGGGATTTTGCCTCACACCCACATTGGTCCATGGCAACTTTGGCACATGCGCTTCGCAACGGCATGCCGCGTCCAATGAATTATGCTACGTCCAGCAACAATACAACGTTTGTCCGCAATGCGAGCCGCGCCCAGGCCAATTGGTCATTTCTCGCCACCCTACGCGACCGCTGGCATGGCAAGTTAGTCGTGAAGGGTGTGCAACATTCGGATGATGCAATTCGTATAAAATCAATGGGCGCTGATGCAATCTATGTTTCTAACCATGGGGGCCGTCAGCTGAATGCTGCACCACCAGCAATCGAATCATTGCTGGAAATAAAACAAGCTGTTGGTCCAACCATGCCATTGATTTTTGACAGTGGCGTTCGTAACGGCGAACACGTTGTCAAAGCCCTAGCCACCGGCGCAGATTTTGTCATGCTTGGCCGCAGTGCGATGTACGGGCTGGGGGCAGGTGGAGGAACTGGACTATCCGATGTTATTGACATGATTAGTCGTGAAACGAGCGCGGTAATGGGGCTTATTGGTCAACAGCGACCAAACATGATTGACGAAACCTGCCTTGCAAACCACGCGAGCAATCTTCCCAATAATGTTATGTCAGGAAGGGCTGCCGAATGAGTGAAGCGAAAAGAATACGCGGAGGAGCTCTATTGGCACGAGCACTACAGGAAAAAGGAGTGGAACATGTCTTCACCTTGTCTGGAGGCTTTTGCAATCCTGCCCTAGAAGGGTTCATGGAATGTCAGATGAAGGTGATCAACTGCCCGCATGAGCAGATCGCCGGTCATTTTGCTGATGGACACACACGCATTACTCGCAAGCCAGCGGTTTGCCTTGTTGGGCCAGAGGGATTTGCCAATGCCGTTCCGGCAATGATGGAGGCATGGGGTGAACGCTCTCCCGTCATTTTTGTTACTGGTTCAAGCACTTTGAAACGCCAAGGCTCCGGCGGCTTTAAGGAAATTGACGATGTCGCAATTGCCGCCCCACTGACAAAATACAGTGCCAGCATAACGGATGGCGACCGAATCAATGAATTTGTCGACCGTGCCTATAAGATTGCCACTAACGGTTATCCGGGTGCGGTGCATCTAAGCCTACCGGTCGATCTGATGTTTTCATCTTTTCCTGAAGATGCCGGGCGCCAAGAACGTCCGTTTGATTTAACGTCACAGGCACCATCTCGCGCTTGGCCAGACCCATCACGTCTGGAAACAGTGTTGAAAAAGCTGGAAGCTGCCAGCCGCCCAGTCCTCATTGGTGGGCATGGCGTATGGTGGTCATGCGCCGAGGCCGATCTAGAAGAAGCCGGGCGTACCCTCGGCATTCCAGTTTTTAACATTCCTTATCACCAGAAATTGCTTGGCGAAGAAAGCGAGGCCTATATGGGGCTCGCTGATGTCCATCAATATCATCCCTCAGCCGATGCGTTCAACGAGTCTGATCTTGTGCTAATGGTGGGCGCCCGCCTTGATAACCAGATGAATTTTGGTAATGCACCTCTGTTTCCTGATACAACAGAACTTGTCTGCATCAATGGCTCGCATGAAGAAATTGACTTTAACCGCGCCGCCGATTTTACACTTCTTAGTGACCCGAGCGCTTTTTTAAAGGCCTTGATTGCACTGAGTGATAGTCCAAATTTCAACGATGATAGAAGCTGGTACAATTTGAACCGCAAACGTCGTGGCGAATGGGTAACAAAGATGCTTGCTGATGTTGCTGAAGATGCCAACGCCCCCGAATTTGGTGGCCGCATTCACCCGCTGCAATTGGCAATGGATGTTCAGCAAGCAATGGGTGATGAAGATTGGCTCGTGATAGATGGAGGAAATACACATTTTTTGGTCGGAAATTGCAGTTAATCTTGCTGGATATCAGGGTAAGAAGCTGGGCGGCATTCTACATCCAGGAACCTTTAGTCTACTTGGCGTTGGCGTGTCTTTCGCCGTTTCGGCAAAAAATATACACCGGGACAAAAATGTTGTTTTGATCAGCGGTGATGGAGCGTTTCTATCCGGTGGCCTCTCGATAGAGGCAGCGTTTCAAGAAAACCGGCCCATCACCGTGGTTATTGATAACAATGGGGGTCTTGATTGTATCTCTCAGCAGCAAGAACGCCTATTTGAAAGCGGTACCCATTATGCGACTGATTTCCGTGATATCCCTTTTCATACGATGTTTGAAGGGCTTGGTGGACATGGCGAACTAGTTACGCGGCGGGAAGATATTGTCCCCGCGGTAAAACGAGCTATTGCGAGTGGAAAAACGGCTTGTGTAAATGTCAAAGTAAAGGGCGTGATTAGCCCAATTGTATTGGCCACAACATCCAAGCGCGACAAAGCGTCGATTGAATAGGTCAGACCGGGGGTAGAGAACAATGGCAGTTCTTTCATCGCACTTTCTCGACGGCACCAATGGCACTCATGCGGCCGCCGTTGGCGTAACACTGATACATGTCGATATGGATGAGGTCCGGCAAACAATCTTTTCAGATTTTAGCGATGATGGCGGCCGATTTACCCATGATGTAGATGCTATCGAAGGTGGAAAATATGAAATGTTGATCGCCAGCGGTGCCTATTTTAAAGGACAAGTGCTGCCGAGCGATAGCGTCCAGATCCTCGAGGAAATTGTTATTCGGTTTACCATGCCAGACCCTGAAGCACGCTATCATATCCCAGTAATCATGTCGCCCAACAGCTATTCTTGCTGGTGGTCCAGTTGACCTATAGATTTATGGCCATTAATCATAAAATTAAAAGGTAGACCGGAGCCAAATGAGTCAATCGGGTTTGAACATGTCGCGTCGCATCAGGCGAACACCATATACTGACCGTGTTGAAGCGCATGGCGTGCGCGGGTTCAGTGTTGTAAATCATATGCTGTTGCCTAAGGCCTTTGCCCCAACGGTTGAGGATGATTACTGGCATCTTCGCGAGAATGTGCAAATCTGGGATGTTAGCTGTCAACGGCAGGTGGAAATTACAGGGCCTGATGCTTCAAAGCTGGTTCAATCAATGACCCCACGCGACCTCCGTAATGCACAGTTTGGAC
>CACEJY010000065.1 GCA_902559985.1 uncultured SAR116 cluster alpha proteobacterium
GACAATTTACCTGAACTAATTGAACTAGCGGCTCGTCATGATGAGTATCTTGATGAAAAGTTAAAAACTGGCCTTTTGCGCAAATGGGGGTTGCAGTTATTTCATCAATTGCGCCGCAACAATAGAGGTGGTTCAGCAAAAAATATCGCGCATCATTATGACCTTGGAAACAGCTTTTACGAGGCATGGCTTGATCCAACTATGACATATTCATCCGCTGTTTTTGACTCGGATGATGATGATTTGACTACGGCCCAACTAAATAAATATCAACGACTTGCAGAACTTGCGGACATAAAGCCGGGAGACCGAGTCCTTGAGATTGGTTGTGGCTGGGGTGGTTTTGCTAAATATGTTGCCAGCAATATAGGGGCAAACGTAACTGCCATTACCATTTCAAAGGAACAATTTGTTTTTGCCAAAAGTTTGATAAAGCAGGCCGGGCTTGGAGATAAAGTCGATTTGCGGCTGATGGATTACCGTGATATTCGTGGCAAATTCGATAAAATAGTGTCGATTGAAATGTTCGAAGCCGTTGGAAGAAACTATTGGCAAGCCTATTTTTCTACCATATCCCGTGTTTTAGCTACGGGTGGCCGCGCGGTGCTGCAGTCAATTACCATTGATCATGCTGCTTATCATTCGTACGAAAATCAGCCCGATTTTATACAGCGGTATATTTTTCCCGGGGGTATGTTGCCATCATTGCCCATGCTTGAGCGTCCGCTCATGGATGCAGGCCTGCATCTGGTTAGTGAGTGCGGCTACGCTAGTCATTATGCCCGTACGCTTGATGAGTGGCGCCGAAGGTTTAATGCCGCCTGGCCACAATTTAGCGAGCCAAAGTTTGACCATCGGTTTAAACGCATGTGGGAACTCTATCTGGCCTATTGTGAAGGAGGGTTTCGGTCCGGTCTCATTGATGTCAAACAAATGCTGCTAATGCACAAATAGACTTTGAACATGTTTTGATCTTTAATCTTTTTTTGTAGGCAGCTTTACCTGAAATAATCGCAAGATTGGCCGGATAATCGCCCCGATTACGGGTAAATGGCGCATTAGTTGGCTGGCACTGTCCCAATGATCAATATGCTGGCAGATAAGGCCCTTTGGATTTACATGCACTTCGCTCATGCCTTCAAAAAGTAGGTTTGTGTGTGGCCAACTCTTTAATTTTCCAGTCATCCGCCAGCGTAGGTAGCTGGCAGTTTCCGAATGTGCCACATCACTAACTGTAAATCGCGGATCAGTGCAGGTTTCAAACATATGATCAAAGATGCGACGATATCCACACTTGCCGTGAATGACATTGAAGGGATCAGTGAAAAAAACATCATCCGCAACGAGATCATACAATCTTTCAACATTATCTGGGGTGAGGGTTGTAAAAGCCCCTACGTAAGCGATGATGGGATGCATATTTTTGGCCATGGAAAGTCCTTGTGAATATCAAATGATTAAAGTGCGCCGGTTTGTTTGCCGACAACTCGGAAAAACAACCGGTCGGGCAAAAATCGCAATAGTCCCATTTTGCGGGTGAATGATTTTGGAAAATTTATCGAAAAATCAGTCCCCTTCATCCCTTCTATTATCTTATCAGCAGCGGTGCCAGCGCTAATTAGATCGGGCATTTCAAAATCATTGATGGCGGTAGCTTCGCTCTCAACAAAGCCTGGACAGATAATTTGCAACTTCACTCCCTTTGGTGTGAGATCAAAATAAAGTGACTCAGCTAAAGAAATTAACGCTGCCTTGGTCGGGCCATAGGCGGCAGATTTGGGTAACCCCCGCCAGCCAGCAACAGACGAAACAATCGCAATATGTCCCCGGCGCGCCGTCACCATGTCAGGAACAATCGCTGCTAGCGCATTTACCACCCCAAGGTAATTGATCTTCATATGATTGGCATAGATTTGTGGATCAATACGGGTACCGTCCTGCGGTTGGTAAATGCCAGCATTCAAGATAGCCACGTCAATTGGGCCAGTATTTGATACTGCTATATCAATGGTCTCTCTCAGACCCGTCGCATCAACAACGTCGCTTTGATAACCGTGAAAAAGACCGAGTTTCTTCGTCGACGCGCCGAGTTGACTTTTGCGACGAGCGATGCCGCTTACATCATGTCCGGCCTGTGTCAGACGAGTGCAAAGGGCTGCTCCAATTCCGGATGATGTTCCAGTAACAAGATAATGTGCCATGAAATCTAAACACCTTTTTTGCACCGCCTTTCGGCCAGCATGCCCTATAATATATTGCTTATAAAGTGGTAATCATTTGTCTTTACTCAGCTGGTAGCAAAAGTAGCGTCACATCTGTAAATGATTGCCGATAAATTACGTGGTGCTCTATCGATGTTTTACCCACTACTGCGAAAACTTATTGGAAAATTTACATAACCTAAATTCAAACCATTGGGTGCGCTGGGAAATTTGCCGGAAGTTTTGATGGTGTTGATAAATTTTTCAATATTTTTATCGATTCTGGGTGAGCCGATTATCTCGAGATTTAAAAGCTCTCCAGTTTTACTTATCTTCAAAACAATTTTAACATCTCGGCCCAGTTGCGATTCCAAAGTTCGTTTGACCACATCATTACGAACTGAAATTCCCCAAGCTTTAAGAAGATTTTTATCGACCCCCGTTTTGAAATCAGATGTGAGGTTCTTATTTTGTTTAATAGAACTCAGTTTCTTTTCGCGGTTTTTTAGTTGGTTATTAAAAATTTTTTCATCGGTTGGAGCGCTCATATTCCTTGTTGGGAAAATGCTTAACTTTTCATTTTTGTTGAAATTATTGGTTGGGTCATTTGTCACAGTGTTGTGTTTCTTGACTGGGGTTTCATGATTGTTGACAGCAGCTACGTCTCTGTGAGGCCAATCTACCCTAGGCCTCGCTGGATGCTGTTTATTCAGTGGCTCAATTTTTTGAGTATTGATTGTGCTCACTTTGGTCAGGTTCTTTTTGGAGGGTGATGATGTCTCTTGCGGGACAGGGCTAACATTTTCAATACCAAGAACCAAATCATCCATGCCAGGCGACGAGCCAATTTTAATTGCTTTTTTTATCTTGGCCTTATCAACAGAGGTACTTTTAATTAGCAAATTTATTGATGGCTTGATGATTAGCTCTTTGTCCGGTTTTTTACCTGACGGTGTTACTGATGTTTTTCCATTGCTATGTTTTTTGTTGGTAGGACTGTTTGATGAGTTTTCTTCACTGTGCGTCGCCGTAAGCGTCATATTATTAGACTTTCCGTTCACTCGCCCTAGCTTTGTGTTATTAACCATAGTGAGTTTATTGGGCTTTCTTTTTGGCAGTACTAAAATATCCTGTTTGACTTGGTTTTTGACTGCATTTCCATCAAGCAAGTCTTCCTGAATGTCTGCCAATTTTTTTTTATCTAGCTGTTTAAAAACTAAATTTTCTTGAGCGGGCTGTTGGATTTCGTAGTGCGGCACGTGTTTATTATTTGGTGTCTTAGGTAATGACGCGTCTGCCATCGTTTCATCTGGCATCGGACCCTTGTGCAGTTTGGTTAAATAAGTTTCTTCGTTGATAAGATGGACCGTAAAAAACGAGGGGGGGTTGTTGTATTCTTTTAAAATTGGGGTGTTAAGCAGGACAAAAAAAACACCTAGATGTAACACAATAGAGGTAATCCAACCGGAAGGGTTTGTATTTGTTTGAGTCATATTATTCAGAAAAAGCTTCATTATTTGGAGTAGACCCTGTCAAAATTTCGTTTTTGAATAGCCTCTTTTGGAGGTAAGTCAGCTGCGATTTTTCCACTCTTCAAACCCAGGTAGCGCGAAAAATACTTCTTGCCAATATCGATGTCATGTAAAGATGCTAATATTGTTTTTCCCGACGCAGATAAATCTCGAAGTAAAGAGAGTATCGTAACTTTTTGCATTGGGTCGAGGCTAGCCAGCGGCTCATCAAGTAAAATTGTGGGTGTCTGTTGCACGAGTGCGCGTGCTATTAACACGGCAGTTAACTCTCCACCTGACAATGATTTTAAATTATGATTGGCGAGTTTAAGTGTGTTAGTGATTTCTAGTGCTTCTTTTATTGCTGTTCGCTTGATGTTCATCTCAGGCTTTGACACTTCGCAAATTTTTTCCAAAGTAAAGCCAAGCATGGACTCCACTTTTACGTCCCAAACAAGATCTCTATCCTGAGGTACCCATGCAACGAGGCTCATTTTTTCATTAGCGGATTTTGAGGTGAAGTTTGATGTTCCGTTATGAGGTATCAGACCAAGAATAGCTCGCAATAATGTTGATTTGCCCGCACCATTTGATCCAATGATTCCAACATTCTCCCCTTTTTTTACAGCGATTGAAATGGGGTGGAGAATGGTGCTTTGAGCTAATTGCACGCCAAGATCTGAGGTTTCAATCACATAGGTCATTTTAATATCGCTTTTGACTAATCAAATATAAGAAGAACGGTGTACCTAAAAGGGAGGTGAGGACGCCAAGTTTTATTTCTCCTGTTGTTGGAATAATACGGATTGCGATATCTGATATCAAAATTAGGATCGCAGCGATTGCAGGGCTCCACATCAATGTTCTTTTTGGCTCGTGATTGACAAAAGGTCTCACCATGTGAGGTGTGATTAAGCC
>CACEJY010000066.1 GCA_902559985.1 uncultured SAR116 cluster alpha proteobacterium
CAGGAGTGTAGCTCAATTGGTAGAGCACCGGTCTCCAAAACCGGGGGCTGGGGGTTCGAGCCCCTCCACTCCTGCCACTCAATAAATGATCCCTCGGCCTTTTTGGCCGAGGTTTTTTGTCTAAACACTGAGTTACCCTGTCCGTTATTATATTGTAAGGTAACTGGAGTTTGAAGATTTGTGATCTTGACTGGAAAACAGGAGTAGGTGTGGGAATGCGTATGCGTATGCGTAAGTCTTTTAAGATCCAACGCGCTTTTTACAGCTTGCGGAACTTTTGCGGTTTTCGACGTTTGCGTTCTGGCTTCGTTGGCGCTGTGATGTTTATAACTATTGGCACGCTGCCTAACAACGCAGTTTCTCAATTCCCTGGCGTTGGCAGCGAAGCCCCCAGCGGTGTGGCCACCACGGCTAGTGATGATGTGAGTTCGGATGCTACTTATGCAGACACTTCTCTCGGCGATGCAGGCAATGCATCAAATGGTGCAAGTGATGTCTCCAGCCAGTCAAATCATGATGGCGGCAGCTCTGCTCATCGATCATCTGATAGCGGCATTTCGACCTTAAACTTGAAAAAGGAGCATCGCCGCAAACAGCTTTTTATAAAAAAGCTTCGCTTTGAATTTGCCGCAACCGAGCTTATTGAACGAAAAACAGGTTTACCATTTTCGCATGGTCATGTACCGCGTTATTTAGATGAATTGCGCAGTGACCTAAAAACGATGGTCACCGAAGCAGAAAAAAGTAAACATACAGAGGGTGCGCTTAAAAGTATTGCGCGTGATGCTTATTTGATCGAGGCGCATCTTAATGACCACCTCGATCAATTGCTGGAAAAAGCGGGTCAACCTGCCCCGAAAAAGCCCTTTTTTGCAATCAAGCGAGCCTTGCCGAGAGCGAACTTCATATCTGGCGCGGAAATTGATGCGTTGTCTCTCAAATTTAAGTTGGCAGAATATGGTGAAAAAGCGTTGCAAGCAATGGGAACGAAAAGATATTAATTAATTATTTTTTAACCCCAAAAATATTTGGTTTGGGTTCAACTAATTTGTGTTAGGGTTAATCATTTCATAAAGGCCGGTATGGTCGATATCTGAACCCAACTTCTCGACAGCGCTCGTCAAGTAATTGTGCAAGGCATTTGTGGTGGGTGCGCCAAATCCCGCATTTGTTATTAGCTCGCTGGCGATGCCAACATCCTTTGCCATCAGTTGCAGAGAAAAACCTGAAGCGTAGCTACGCGATATTATGAACGGCTCCAACTTCACTTCAGTTGTGTTGTTTCTTCCAGTGGAACCGTTAATGACCTTTGCAAAGGTCTCTGGATGAATGCCACAGGACTGTGCTGTTGCGAGTGCTTGCATGCTAGCCAACATGCCAGCAGCTGACACATAGTTATTGAGCGCCTTCATTGCATGTCCCGCACCAAGCGGCCCGACATGCGCTACACTGCCAAAGCATCCCAGTAATGTCCTGATTTCGTCCAAATCTTCCTTTTCACCGCCCATCATTATCATTAGCGTCCCACTAGTTGCTTTTTTTTGGCCACCAGAAACAGGTGCATCAATAAGACGGATTGATTTTTTACCGAGTTGTTCAGCAAGGGCAATTGTACCTCTTGGATGGCTGGATGACATATCGATAACCAGCCCCCTAAATCCAGCATTGGCGATGCTTGTGGCAACGGAGGCCACAGTTGTTCCATCCGGAAGCATAAGGATAACGGCATCACAGCTAACGAGGTCTTCAAGCTGTGATGCCAAGCAAACACCGCTATTCTCGCCAAGCGTTGTCGCTGGATCAAACCCAATGACACTGTAACCTGCTTTTAGCGGCAATGGTGCCATCACCGAACCCATTGCCCCCAATCCAACAAATCCAACTGACCTTATCATCGTTCATTCTTGTCCTGATTATCTCGACTGATCTTTTTATTCGGCGGCAACTACGACTGTTCCAAATAAACGATTATAATTGCTTCATTATTTTAAGTTAGGATATTTTAATAATTGGTGTAAATATTGATTTGTAACTTTTTGGGGTCACTCTATCAGCAACCCAGTGATCATTTCCAGAGCCTAACACCTTTGCGTAAACTTGATTTTTGGCGATCTTGTCACCAGTCTCGAATAATATTAGGTTGGGGTAATCATCCACCTATCTAACAGGCATAAGCGTTTATGAGTAGCATTACAATATGGGGGCGTAAATCGTCAGTCAATGTCCAGTTGGTGTTATGGGCACTGGATGAATTGGGGCTTGATTTTGAACGTATTGATGCTGGGTTTATTTATGGGGTGGTCGATAGTGCCGACTTTTGCAGGATGAATCCAAATGGGCTGGTGCCGGTGCTTGTTGACGGGGATGGTGAGCCAATTTTTGAATCAGCCGCCATTTTGCGTTACCTTGCTGACCGCTATGGGGATTCTAATTTTTGGCCGGAAAATGTGGTTGCCCGAGCTCAGGTTGATAAATGGGCCGAATGGGCGAAGTGGAATGTTGGCCATGCATTTATAGTGAATGTATTTTATGGGCTTGTGCGTACCCCTTTTGATGAAATTGACCATGATGCGGTTAAGTTAGCATTAGGTCATTTAGAAAAGGTTCTTGCATTGGCGGATGAAAAGCTTGCAACAAGCACTTACATCGCCAGCTCCCAATTTACCCTTGCTGATATCACGCTTGGCTATTGTTTGTACCGCTATTACGATATTGATGTCGCACGGACTGAATTACCTAATTTGCGTCGCTATTATGAGCTGCTATGTACACGGCCTGCCTTTCAGCGGCATGTAATGGTACCATACGATGAATTGCGGGCTTAAGCGAACAGCTAGTTATTGCCGACACAGTGCTAAGATAGTTGCCTCTCTGTCATCGGCGCAACCCAATCTACCTTCAAAATAGGCTTTTTAAAACCCGAAATGAACAGGTGGTGTGAGAGCGCACAACGGTGACATCACAACTTGGTTTTAATTGGCGGACACTTTTTTCTTTTGGATCGAATAACTTTGCTTTGGAGGAAAAGGGTTTGCAAGTGACGGCATTAACGTGGGGCATGTTATCTTTTCTGGTCTTAAAATTAAGATAAGTGGTTGCCTTGAGGCAGTTGTTTTGATAGAAGCCCACATCCAAGGATGCAACGTCGTCGATTCAGGGTAGTAAACGTTGGCATTTTCAATAGTGTTTGCGTCATTATCGTGGACCCAATCCTACCGAGTCTATGGGCCGTGATTTGTCGCTTCGTTGTTAACTTAGAACTTGAATTGGCAATTACTCATGGCTAAAGTGTCGCCCGCACAATTTGTTAGACAGGTTCGGCAAGAAATCAATCGCATTTCTTGGGCGTCACGGCGTGAAACAGGCACTGCAACATTGACGGTGTTTATAATGACAACCATCGCTGCGTTGTTTTTTTTGCTTGTTGATTGGGTGTTGTCAAATGGTGTCCAATTGGTTCTTGGCTTCGGGGGCTAGGAACGCGGTGTTTTTTTTCGGTCCGCGCATGCGAATCGTTTCGGGAAAGAATGGTAATGGCCAAGCGCTGGTATGTCCTTCACGTCTTCTCAGGATCTGAGAAAAAGGTCGCACAGTCTATCCGTGAGCAATCTATCACGCATGGACTGGAAGACCAGATTGAAGACGTCATGGTTCCAACCGAAAATGTAG
Organism: uncultured SAR116 cluster alpha proteobacterium; assembly: GCA_902559985.1. GTDB lineage: Bacteria > Pseudomonadota > Alphaproteobacteria > Puniceispirillales > Puniceispirillaceae > UBA3439. The sequence goes on from CACEJY010000066.1 coordinate 3,670, forward strand.
TGGAAGTTAAACGTGGTGTGCGTGTTGAAGGTGAACGCAAATTTTTTCCTGGATATATATTAGTTAAGCTGGAACTCAGTGATGAAGCTTGGCAGATGGTTACTAGTCAGCCTCGTGTTACAGGTTTCCTTGGTGGAAAAGGTCGGCCTATCCCGATTACTGACGGTGAAGCGGAGCGCTTGATCCGGCAAATGAGTGAAGGTGTTGAAAGGCCCAGAACTACGATTTCATTTGATATCGGCGAGCAAGTGCGCGTATCTGACGGCCCATTTGCATCTTTCAATGGTTACGTTGAAGAAGCGGATGATGATAAAGCACGGCTCAAAGTTGCAGTGTCAATTTTTGGTCGCTCGACTCCTGTCGAGTTGGAATATAGTCAGGTTGAAAAAATATAGAGTTTTAACATTCCGCTAAATTAAGCGCAGCGTGTGAAAATTATGCTTGTCGTTGGCAGGCGGTATCGATGTCGGGGAAGAATTAATAATGGCAAAGAAAATTGAGGGTTATATCAAGCTAAACATTCCAGCAGGCGCAGCGAATCCGTCGCCACCGGTTGGGCCAGCACTTGGTCAGCGAGGTGTGAACATTATGGAATTCTGCAAGGCGTTTAATGCAGCGACAGAGTCGTTGGAGAAGAACATGCCTGTGCCGGTTGTAATCACAGTGTTTCAAGATAAATCATTTTCGTTTGTGACGAAAACAGCTCCGGTCAGTTACTTCCTTAAAAGGGCTGCTGGTCTAAAAAGTGGATCAAAAGAGCCCGGCCGTTCAGCTGCAGGCCAAGTAACAATGGCCCAAATTCGCGACATCGCCGACCAAAAGATGGGTGATATGAACGCAGTGGACGTTG
>CACEJY010000067.1 GCA_902559985.1 uncultured SAR116 cluster alpha proteobacterium
TACAGTTCCTCATACATCCAATTCACATCTGATGTTGAGAAGATGTCATCAGGGGTTTCCTTTATTACTTTAGAGACCAAAGATCTGAGTTGGTGCAATTGAACAACTTTGTATTGTTTGTCTGGTGAGACAGTCACGTCTTTAAGAGTGCACTCATCTGAAAATACGATTAGCGACCACATAGGAACGCTCTGTGACAAGATACGTTTTAGGTGTTTAATATGTGCACCATTCTGTCTGATTGGACTATAGAAGCGTTCCTTATGACTCTCATGCCCACGACCCTTTGGTAATGTTTGTGTCCAGTATCGGTTCTTTTCATTTCCAAAGATCCAACCATTATAGTTTTTACTCTCAAAGACAAAGAGACCTTTTGGATGGATCAAAACAACATCAATCTCAGTAGTCTCATCATTCGGCTTGGGAATGTAGAGGTTGAATAAAAACCTCCCACCTTGTCTCTCAAAGGTCTTCAAGGCCCTATAGATCAGGTACTCACCAAACTCACCCTGATCCAGATCTGAATAAGGTCTCTTGGTAATTTGGTAATATGAAGATCTTCTATATCTTCTCCAGCGTAATAAACGAGGGAGAAGGTAAAGGCATAATATAATTACCAATCCATAAAGAAGAATTTCCATCATTCATTAACCCTGCCTCATACTTCTTTTGCAAACAATCAGGTAAAGAGAACACCAAGTACCCTAAACCAAAAAGGCCCTAGGAGACTCACACAGAGTCGCTAGGGCGTATGGGGCTACTCACCTAGCCAAAGGGCCTCTAAGGCCCCTCAGTGACTCTCTATGAGTCATTAAAGGCATGTTTAGATGAGATATCTATTAAATATAATTGAATCAGTTACATAGATCTTTTCCAGATCGGGTAAATCTATGTAATCTGCTGTGCTGGATATAGGTGATATAGGGACTAATTACCGATTTGGTAGCATAAAATACATATTTGCCTCATAATGGACTTAGAATAAAAGTCTATTTGGCTTCCACTATGGATTATAAGCCTATTTATCCGTATATATAGTGGTAGATAAGGATCCTTAAGTAATATAGAGGTATAGATGTCACCTAAGGATCAATCCTTCATACCTTTATTATTCATTTATCTACCTTCTTCTCTAGAAGCTAAAGGTACCTTTAAGGATCTCTTCACTACTCTAAGGCTAGATAGAAGTAGTAGTCGTACAGCTAGACCTAAGGACATAGAGACTAAGTCAGTAGCACTACATCAGATAGTCTCTAGCCTTTTAATAGATCTAAAGATGACTGAAGGCAGATACTGTAGTCGTACAATTAAAAGGAGTAGTTTCACAGGAGAAGACTTTGGAAGAGATATATTTGATGCTGTTATCCAAAGACTAGAGGAACATGAATATATCAAGTTTGAAAGAGGTAAGAGACAAGCTTACTCAGGTCACCTATCCAGAGTTTATCTAAAGAGACCTCTAGTAAGGTTGTTTAAGGAAGCTGGTGTTACCCCTGATAACATCCTTAGTCATTTTACTAAGAGAACAAGACATAGTGTTGAACCTATACATATGGTGGAGGCTAAGACTGCTTCTAAATGGGTTAATGATGACAAGGTGTCAGGTGATGATGTTGACTTCTCCAAGCTTAAGAAACACCAAGAGTGCCAAAGGCAAGTAAGCATCATGCAGGAGCTAAATGCGTTCTTGTATAAACATGATCTACAAGGTCCCCATAACACATCCTTTAATGGTTTGAAGAGACAGTTCAATAACTACACTCTTAATGATTATCTCTTTGATCAAGGTGGTCGTCTTTACTGTCAACTTCCTCACAACAACTACCAGTCATTAAGTGGTTATGAGAGATCATTGATCACAGTAAATGGAGAAGCTGTTGTTGAGATGGACATACATGCATGTGCATTAAGCATCACACATGCTCTGTTTCAAATACCACTGCCTGATAGATCTGATTTGTATCATTTAGAAGGTGTTGAAAGGGATGTTGTTAAGAGTTGGATCAATCTCTCACTGACTAATGGGAAGCCTCTGGAGAGGTGGCCAGAAACTGTCATTGAGGACTTTAAGAGCAATAAGACTAAGTACAAAGAAGCATCATTCTATAGGTCCTCGCTGCTCAAGCTATACCCCTTCATCAATGATCTCAAGCAGCAGAACATAGGATGGGCAAGGCTACAGTTTGAGGAGTCTGAGGTAATCCTCAGCACTATGCAGAGACTGATGAAAAAGGGGATACCTTCATACCCTGTCCATGACAGTATCATCGTTCCAGAGACATCATCTAGAGAGGCTATGTATTGTCTAAAGGAGTGCTCTAGGTATAGGCTTGGTGGTGAAGTGATTGTGAAGGTTTAGAAAATGAGTGTGCTTAAAGAATTAAAACAGGGTTATTTTCTTGATTTTTAATCATTTTAAATCATCAGAGGGCAGCGATGAATTATATTGTTTGAGTCTTCTTGCTATCGAAATGACAACAGTTATCAACCCACTTGTTGAATGTATTATTTCTGATATTCATTACTTAGAGGAATATCCATATAGGAAGGAGTCAATCTTAAAATATAATGTTATTAACCTCGAACTAGTTGATATTGCATTTGAACGAAAAAAATCATCTATTGCTCAAGTGAAAAATATTGAGAAAGAATTCCTTGAAGTTTTTTATGGGGAATATTTAAAAGATTTATCATTGAACTTTGGTTTAGGAGAGATATTGGTTTGGTATATTATTGAGAACAAAAATATCACATCTTTTCATGAATCATATAAAAATAATGGTGGTCAAAAGCTAGATCAAATAATCAACCTTAAGACTCATGAACCTACTAAAAAGAAATATAAAGGGCTAACTAAAAAGATGTTGTCGTGTATAATATTTTTGTGCTTCCTTGAAGAGTTTATAGACGGCAAAACTACAACAAGGTTAGATAGATACACGCCAAAGTCATGGTTGCTTCGGGAGGTTTTAGGACCACTACCTTGATTGGCTACACTGTCTTTTCAAGTCTCATAATTGGTGCGCTTTGGGGTTTAGGGTAATGGAAGCGTGTTTACCTGCTTCGAGTGATATTAGTTTAAGCCACAACTCTTTTTACCTTGGCAGTCTATGGGAAAGCACTGTTTTACCATTTTATAATTTTGGTTCTCGTAAAATGTTTTCCACCTGCCCTCTGTTACCAAAAATTCGCATTGTGTTCTGGTCATCACTTGGTCAAGTACCATTTGATTTCCAATGTATTCCCAATTTTTACCTTCTCCAGTGTGACCCCACATACTTATGACTAATACAAACTCTTTCATTTTAAACCACCTTAACGAGCTTTTAGTTAGGCAAGCGAAAGCATTCTCTTCTTATTTCATAATATCTATTATCAAAAGACTCATCCCATTGATCTTCATGCGCCATATATTCGCATTGTTCTCGTGGCATTGGCTCATTGAGAATCATTTGACTTCCTATGAATTGCCACTCTCCACCTTCTCCAGTGTGACCCCACATAGTTAGGACTAATACAAACTCTCTCATTTAGGCCACCTTGACAGGATCTGCCCCAATCCAATGATTATGGTTCTTGAGACATTTATAACCTTTGGGCACATGATCCGGTATCTTGTTTATCGCTTCTCTCATTTCTATCGAGCGTTCTATACATTTACTCTTCGTCTCGTATGGACCTCTTGTATCTTCTATTTGAAAACAATCGTTAGGATTTGATGCTAAGCAAACCAAAACTAAGACCTCAAACATTTTGTCCCCCTATGTTTGTATTGAAGGACTATAAAGACGCATTGTGCCAAGATTAGGGTAGGATTGTGGTAGATTACGTTTTTTACCTAACCATTAATTTTTGAGTATAATTTTGTCTTATGTGGATATTTAAATATTCGGAAAATAAAGGAAATTTTAGAAAAGAGATTTCTGAAGCTTTTTAACTGAGGAGAACTAAATGCTTGATTTGAAAACCACAGGAGCAGTTGCAGGTAGGTTAGTTTTAGTTAATTGCGTTTGGTTTACTACTTGTGATGACAAACACCACGAGTTTGATGAAGATTTGTTAGAATTATTAAGAAATGACACGCATGTTTTCAACGTATTCTTCCAGAGAGATAATGCTAAGAAAAATGCTGCTAAATCATTTGCTAAACATGCCCTGAGCGCTGTTAAAGGGCTGTATTACAGTACGGACGAATTAGCTACTGCTGATAGCGATGATATGCTGCTGCTTAGGAGGTACATTACCGACGGAACGAACAATGCTGTTGGAGCTCTTGTTGGCGTTGAGGCCCGTGACATAATTATGCAGTCATACAAAGGTATCTATCTGATGATAAAAAACAAAGATAGTATGTTAGAGGAAGGCATGGACCTTTTAACTGCTGGGGCAGGA
>CACEJY010000068.1 GCA_902559985.1 uncultured SAR116 cluster alpha proteobacterium
GTAAAGAAGCGGCTGAAAAGCTGACCAGTAACCTGACGGCTGCCGCGGGGAACGCCATCCGAGCAACAAAAAAGCCAGTTGTTGGGCCAATCGGTTTGTCGGAAAAAGCGATTGTCGAACAACATGTATCAAAGTTTTGGTCACCTCCAGCTGGCTTGTCAAATGATGGCGGACTAATTGTTGACATAATTTTAAGTATAGATGCTAAGGGAAATGTTTTGCTCGCAGAGGTTGATGAGAGTTTTGGCTCGGGTTCAAGTAAGCGTCGCCGGATTATGGTTGAGGAAGCCATTAGAACCATTTACAAAGCATCGCCGCTTCCTTTGCCGTTGGAGAAAGCTGAACTGTGGGTTGGAAAAGAGACAATATTTAATTTCGATCCAAGTAAATTTGTACAATGAAAAAGGACTTGCTAATGCACAGATTGATTGTTTTTCGGGCGCTAGGTTTTATTTTCTTGTCCACTGTTTTTCTTTTCTTGTCTCTTTTTTCAACGCCAAGCAATGCACAATTACAGTTTAATATTACTGACGGACAGGTTGCGCCAACACCTATTGCCATCGCCAACTTTACCGATGAAAACGGTAAAATTTCTGAAACCGGCAAACAAATAGCACAAATTATTTCGAGTGACTTGGAGAGTTCTGGTTTGTTCAAGCCAGTGGATACAGCAGCATTTATCGCCCCTCCCGCTGCTCCCACCGTGAGACCTAACTTTGCAAACTGGACGCCTCTGGGCGTAAAAGGGCTGTTGGTCGGCTCTGCACAATTTGGTGAAGGTGGAAAAACACTAGTTGAATTTGTCTTGTGGGACGTCGTTACAGGAGAGCCGATTGCTAGTGCAGAAGGCGAGGCGGACCGCAACGGCATTCGGCGGATAGCGCATCAAATAGCTGATTTTGTGTATGAAGAGTTTACTGGAGATATTGGCTATTTCGACACAAGAGTTGTTTATGTTGCTGAATCGGGATCGCAAAGCCGCCGACTAAAGCGATTGGCAATTATGGACCAGGATGGGCATAACCATCAATACCTAACATCGGGTGCAGACTTAGTTTTGACGCCGCGCTTTTCGCCAACAGCTAATGAAATTGCCTACCTTAATTATTTCAATGATGAGCCCAATGTCTATCTGTTTGAAATTGCGACGGGCCGAACCGAACGGCTTGGCTCTTTTCCTGGGATGACCTTCGCTCCTAGATTTGCTCCGTCAGGGGATAAATTAATCATGAGCCTCGCGGAAAGTGGTATGACGGATATCTACGAAATGGATATGCGTACCCAAGCAATTAACCGATTAACGCATTCAGCCTCAATTGACACATCACCATCCTATTCACCCGATGGAAAACAGATCGTCTTTAATTCGGACCGCGGCGGCAGTCAACAGCTTTACGTGATGGATGCGGATGGTGATAATGTTCGAAGGGTTAGTTTTAACCAAGGGCGCTATGCAACACCAGTTTGGTCGCCGCGGGGTGATATTATTGCGTTTACAAAAATGGCAAACGGACAATTCTATATCGGAGTTATGAAAGTGGATGGCACCGGTGAACGCCTGCTTGCAAAGGGATTCCTTGTTGAAGGACCAACTTGGGCACCTAACGGACGTGTTCTGATGTACTTTAAACAGCAGCCCTTCGAGGCTGATGGCAGTGGTGGTGACACCCATGTTTATCGAATTGATATTACAGGATTTAATGAGAAGCGAATTATTACGCCATCTGACGCTTCAGATCCTGCATGGTCGCCCGCTCTGCGTTGAGGTTAAATGTGAAAAGCATCGTTGCGATATGCAATGCAACACGATGAATGCTCTCCATACATATCGTTACCCCTTTTTTGGGGTTCTTGACGGTCCTCGGGGGTGTCAGAGAGATCGATAGTCACTGCTTTTGGTTTCAACCGCTGTCAGCAAATTCTTATTTCTAAGGCTGTAAACCAATTTTTTGGTTTCATTCTGTTAGTTTTTAAGTTATGCAGGGTTTATAGTGTGGGCTGTAAGGTACGGCTTAATAGGTGCTTCCGTTAGATGAATGTCGTGACTGTGCAGTGCGAATTATTTATTTGGTCACCTGATAACGCGAATAAAACCCATCCGGCTTGCCGGACAAACAAATTGGGAGCATATAGATGTTTCAAATTCCGCCATGGAGACAGTGCGCCTCCCCTTTCGCGCCGCCAGCAAGGCTGCTTCATTCACCAGATTGGCAAGATCAGCTCCCGAGAAGCCCGGTGTACCGCGAGCAATCACTCGTGGCTCCACTCCTTCGGCAAGCGGGGTTTTTCGCATGTGGACTTTCAGGATTTTCTCGCGGCCCATCACATCCGGGTTCGGCACCACCACCTGTCGGTCAAAGCGTCCCGGGCGCAGCAATGCCGGATCAAGAACGTCAGGACGGTTGGTGGCAGCAATCAGTATCACCCCCTCATTAGCCTCAAAGCCATCCATTTCTACGAGCATCTGGTTTAAAGTCTGCTCGCGTTCATCATTGCCGCCGCCAAGACCGGCACCACGATGCCGACCAACAGCGTCGATTTCATCAATGAAGATGATACATGGCGCGTTTTTCTTTCCCTGTTCAAACATATCGCGCACACGACTGGCACCGACACCAACGAACATTTCAACAAAATCAGATCCGGAGATTGTGAAAAAGGGCACGTTGGCCTCACCGGCAATGGCCTTGGCTAGCAATGTTTTTCCCGTTCCTGGAGGACCAACAAGCAACACGCCTTTTGGGATTTTACCACCAAGGCGTTGGAACTTACCCGGATCCTTCAAAAACTCAACAACCTCTTCTAATTCGGTTTTAGCCTCATCAATTCCGGCGACATCCTCAAAGGTCACACGACCCTGATGCTCGGTCAGCAATTTTGCCCTTGACTTGCCAAATCCCATTGCACCGCGAGATCCTCCTTGCATCTGCCGCATAAAGAAAATCCAAATGCCGATGAAGAGCAGCATTGGAAACCAAGATAGCAAAATAGAGAAGAAACTTGGCATGCCGCTCTCCTCGGGCGTAGCCACTATGCGCACATCATTCTCGTCAAGCACTTTCACCACATCGGTTGAAGGTGGCATAACAGTAGTAACAACGCGGCCCGTGCCGGTTTTACCACTCAAATTACGCCCATCAATTAGAACTTCCTCAATCTGGTTCGTTTTGACCTGCCCCATAAAATCAGAATATGCCACCGCGTCAGATGGTGTTCCCGTTGATGGGCTTTTAAACATGTTAAAGAGACCCATCAACGCTGCGCCAAAAATAAGCCAGATAATTATGTTGCGTGCCAGATTATTCACGATATTTTTCCTATCAAAGTATCAGCATGGAACGCTAGTTGGCGTGTCAGCAAGAAACACTGGATTTTTTGCCATTCCTAAAAAGTGAGCCAAAAACGGAGTGCCCAGCTGTTGTTTTTCATAGTTTCCAATTTGGGGATAGATCAACCCACCGTCAAGGGTTGTTAACACAGGAATTGCTTGGCGCGCCCGATATGGCGTCAAATACCAGTCTTCTGGCATGTTTTTGTCGATTATCCCACGATTAAAACCATCCCAAACCTTGCCTAAGTCACCAAGAGCGCTCAGCGTTCCTTTCTGTTGGCTTTTTACCAGCCAGCATCCCGCAAACACTACTTCATCATCAACCCCGATGGGCATCGTGCTTAAATGACGGCCAATTTCTCGAAACAAGCGGTAGGTTGGAGCTTCTTCCTTGTAGGTGCTGCCGCCGCCTTTCTGCAATGGTACCGGACTAAAATGGCAACCACCGATTGTTGCCGAGAGGCCTTCACCAATGCGGTTGCGTAGTTCTTCGATAGCTGCCACTGACGGCGCATAACGACTACCCGAAACTGACATCACGAGGCGACGCATCAGCAGGACGAAGCGAAATTTTGGAAGCTCAACAAGATGCTTCACTACTAAAGTAGCATAACCAGCATTGTGCCATTTTACAGCTTTTTCAATCGGACGTTCATTTGCATTTGTTGCGGCTTTGGATAGCTTTGCAGATATCAGGCCAAGACGACGAAGCTGATCCGATGATGGCCCCTCGTCCCTTTGAGCAAGTTGAGTCAGCAACTGTCGAGTGCGAACCCGCTCAAATTGTCGATCTCTGTTACTGGGGTCATCTTCAAAAGCATATCCAGAGTGGCAGCAAACACGCATCAATTGATCATGGGACCATCCCAAGAGTGGGCGTGATAT
>CACEJY010000069.1 GCA_902559985.1 uncultured SAR116 cluster alpha proteobacterium
TCTAAATTGGCTGATGGCTTTTTTTGATTTTGGGTAGTGATTGGGGAGTAATTTATTGCTTTGTCTAGCAGTTTTTGCCTGTTTGTGGCGTTGAGACCGACCCTAAAATGGGCTTAAATGTCCTGATGGGAACTTTGGCAGACTATCCAAATTTATGTGAGCAAATTCACTAGACAAAAAATGGTGATTTCAATCTGGCGAATCATACCTATGGTTCAGGTAAAAAAAGTGTGGTGGAGATGTCCCCAAGTTAATGGCCATGAATGGGTTACAAGAATAGATGATTGAGCGATAAATCAGGTATGAGAATTAATTACGGCAGTGGCTTATAAGATAAACGAAGCGACGTTGAAGAGTATCTAATGGAATTGACTATTGAACAAGTACTTCAGCAGGGTGTTGCTGCACACAATGCAGGCAGTTTGCGGGAAGCTGAACGCCTTTATCGAGTTGTCTTGCAATCTCAACCATCACATCCCGATGCTAATCATAACCTAGGTTTAATAACATTATCTGTTAATAAAGCTGATGCGGCACTACCGTTATTGAAAGCTGCTGTCGAAGCCAATCCTAAGATAGAACAATTTTGGCTGAGCTATATTGACGCCCTAGTAAAAGCTAACCGGCTAAAGGACGCGAAGCGAGAAATAAAAAAGGCTAAAAAGAAAGGGTTTAATGGTAAAAAACTACAGGCATTACTTTCGCAGTCAAATAAAGCAATCGACACTAAGGCGCCTTCTGAAAAACAAGTCTCTTGTCTCGTAGAGCACTATAACAACGGACGTTTTGTCGACGCTGAAAAGCTTGCAATATCTATCACTCAGGAATTTCCCACACATCAGCTTGGCTGGAAAGCGTTGGGTGCAATATTTGGACAAATAGGAAGAACAGATGAGGCTTTAAATGCTAACCAAAAAGCAGTCGCTTTATCTCCAGACGATGCTGAGGCTCACAGCAACTTGGGCAACACGCTCCAAGAACTAGAAAGATTGGACGAAGCTAAAGCGAGCTATAACAACGCGATAGCATTGGAACCCAATTTTGCCGAAGTCCACAGCAACTTGGGCAATACGCTGAAAGAACTAGGAAGGTTAGACGAAGCTGAAGCCAGTTATAACCGAGCTATAACATTGAAGCCAGACTATGCTGATGCTCACTACAACTTGGGTATTACACTTCAAGAACTAGGAAGATTAAACGAAGCTGTTCCAAGCTATACCCGCGCGATAGCGTTAAAGGCTGACTATGCTGATGCATATGTGAATCTCAGCCTAGCTATAAAAAATTTACGGTTCAATTCGGCGAATCGTAAGCTCTATCCGCCATTGACCCAACTCTTAACTAACGGAAATTTTTCGCGTCCTAATGATGTGGCTAAAAGCATTTTGAGTCTCTTAAAGCATGATCCTCTGATTAAGGATTTACTCCTTGAAAAAAATTGTACTAAGAGTCTTACAGAGGTTACTTCAACAATAGTAAGTTTAGACAAACTTTCCCTTCTTCATCACCTGATGCGATTATGTCCACTGCCCGATCTGAAGTTTGAGGGTTTTTTTGTGACAATGCGAAGATTTCTTCTCACCCATCTGGATAGGATGGAGTCATCCTCTGAACTCATTTATTTTCTATCTACGCTCTCTCTTCAATGTTTTGTTAATGAATATGTTTATGCTGAGAGCGACGAAGAGACACATTTGATCGGTGAATTACAAGCTGATATAATGCATGTCATCGCGCAAACCAAACAACCAGAAGCAAAAAAGGTGCTGTGCTTGGCATCCTACCGACCGTTACATAAATACGATTGGTGTAAAAAGCTAGAAGCTCTTGATAATTTAAAAGAGGTTAAGGTCAGACTGATTGAAGAGCCACTTGCCGAGACAGTTATAGCCCAAGACATTCCTGTGTTGGGACATATAACAGATAATGTTTCTCTCAAGGTAAGGGCACAGTATGAAGAAAATCCGTATCCAAGATGGGTTAAAACAGGAATAGCATTAAAAGCCAGATCGGTCTCTGAAGTGTGTGATGACGAGAATCTTTACCTCCACTCCGAAAGTATTAAGAGCGTCATTGCTCCGGCTATACTCATTGCTGGTTGTGGTACCGGGCAGCATGCGATAGGCACGGCTTCTCGCTTTTCTAACTGCCGGGTCACAGCGGTGGATCTAAGTCTTGCCAGCCTAGCTTATGCTTGGAGAAAGACGACTGAGCTCAAAATTACGAACCTAGAGTACTTACAGGGAGATATTTTAGAGCTTGGAAAGCTGGAGCAAGAATTCGACATCATAGAAAGCTTGGGCGTTCTTCATCACATGGACGAACCTATGGCTGGGTGGAGAGTTCTTATAGATCTATTGAAGCCAGGTGGGTTGATTAAGATAGGTTTATATAGTGAGTTGGCCCGACGCCATATTGCAGAGATTCGAGAGGAAATCAAATTACAAAAAGTTGGAATGTCCGAGATTGAAATCAGAGAGTCCAGGGGATTAATGGCGGATTCGTATGACCCGAACCATCAGCTATTAACCATGTCGAGTGATTTTTTTAGTCTTAGTACCTTGAGAGACTTAATATTTCACGTAAAAGAGCATCGTTTTACTCTCCCGCAGATTAAAAACTGTCTTGACGAGTTGGGGCTAAAGTTCTGCGGATTTGAAAATAGAGATGTTATCTCAAACTTTAGAAAATTTCACGGGGAGGGAGCGAATATGTATGATTTAGCACTTTGGCATCATTACGAGAAAAGCAACCCTCGGGCTTTCGCTGGTATGTACCAGTTTTGGTGCCAAAAGTTATGAGAATCCTTCCGCATTGCCAATCTCAAATAAAACAGAAGTAAAAAAAATAGGGGACACAACTTATTCAATTTTGTCTATCTTTTCTCTATTTTTGGCTTCATCAAAAAGTCCTTCTCACCCGGCGTATAACCTGAATTCAGCACGAGAGGCATGAGGTCTAAAATGTGGGCAACCGGCACCTGTAGATCTTTTTGTAATCACTGCCTGCCATTCGTGACCATTTCTTGGAAGTGCGCCTGGTAAGAGACATCAAAAACTGCAAATTTGTCCTGTTATAATAAAGACCAATGCAAAGGCTCAACGATTACTGGAACAGGTGCATGGGTAGGGTTTGATGGTTCTGTGACTGGATGTGTGATTGCTGGCGTCAATATGTTGTCGAGCAACGCTGGGAATTTTCTTGGTAGTGTTATCAATGCTTGACTTTGGCAATTGTGGGAGTTGTGCTAACGTTTATCGTCAGAATTAGGGGACAAGAAGAGTTCGCACTGGCTTGCCTTCAGGACAAATTCGCGTGTCAGGAGAGTGTATATACTTTTTTTGATGTTGGTTAAGAAAGCAGATAATACTAATGAAGTTGATAAGTTATTTAATTGGAATATTTTTTCTTTCCTTTGTTTTAGCTATGCCGGCAAATGACTGTGTGATCAATGGCGTAAACTGGATCAAGGTTTGGTAAACTAGCGAATGACAAGCAAAACTGAGACCGATGAACATCAATAATGGCAAACGGACCGCGCGCCGCAATGGGATTATGTCAAAATTATATCGTATCGGCCGGGAATCATTTGGGATAAACAGCCATCCAAGTAAACATACAAAAACCGAAAATACGAGCCCAGACTGCCATACTAAATGCCAACCACCCTGCTTGATCAGATATGGTGCAGAAATGATGGCTAACCCACAGCCAAACGGCATAAATCCACCCCAGATCCCCATTACCCAACCCCGATGTGCAAATGCGGTATGTTGGGCTAAAATCGTTGGTGCAGTTAAGGTGAGCGCAATCAAGCTAATCCCCTCAATGGCGCGGCCGGCATACAG
>CACEJY010000070.1 GCA_902559985.1 uncultured SAR116 cluster alpha proteobacterium
CAAATCCAGCACAGCGGTGTCCTGTATAAGGTTGGCCCCGTCGCCGGTGATTAGTGCACCATCAATGTCTCGGCCATTTCGACTGACATTTTCTACAGTGATAAGGCTGCCCCCTAATTTTTCAACGGCTTCACGAAGGGTGGCGCCGGACCCGATTGCATCTTCAAATTCATTAGCCTTAACATAAAGTAAGTCAATCGATTGTTCGGCACGAAGAGTGGCTGTGATTTTTTCTTTCACATCGGCCAGCACAGCTTGTCCGCCCAATGTAATCTCATCAACGATAATGACGTGTTGCCCAAAAGCTGTTTCCACAGGTCCCACAGGGCTGCCCGTTTTAATGCTAAAGGCAATTTCTGCCAAGGCTGGATCTAGTGCTGATTTGCTGACATCCCCAAGTTTCGTATCATCTTCCGTCCAGTTCAACAAGTCGGCAGCAACGGCGGTAAACTCTTCCCCTGCGTCGAGACGCGATAGCGCGGTCCTCGCCTTGTCTTTATCATCAAAAACCATTTGCCTGATACTGCGTCTTTCAGGCGTCCTAAACTCGTCAATGCGGCTTTCGAAAGCGGTTTTTATTTCGGTTTCGCTAATTTTGAGTTCGCTGGCAATCATATCGGCTGATATACTGGCAATGGTGACATTTCGGAGATCGGGCGCATCGTAGGCAGATTTGTTTTCTGCGAAAAAGTTCTCAATTTCGCTAACGGTTGGCTGGGCAATCATCTCAGGGCTCACAGCAAAGCTGGTCAGCCGAACAACCCGCTTTTCCAGATCAAAAGCGGCAATAGCATTAGCGGTGGTGCTGTCAAAACGGACACCAGACGACAGAGCATCAACAAGTTGGTTGCGCATCAACACATTATCAACACGTTTTAGATAGTCAGCTTCGGATATGCCCGCATTGGCAAGCGTCTGCATGAAGCGGCCTTCCGAAAAAACGCCTGCGTCATCTTGAAAAGATTTCTCACTAATAATTGCATCACGCTGCATTCCGCGTGTTACGGTCAAACCTAGCGAACGATTTTCAGCCCGGAAAAGAACATCACGCGACAAAGCGCCCATCACATCGTCAAGCAAGCCGTTTTGTATGGCTTCTCCAACATTGCTGTTTGGCATGTAATTTCGTCGTGTGCGCTCAAACTCAATAGCGACTTCGCGCGGTGAAACAGCCTCCTCACTGGCTGAAATAGCTTTATCACTGCCACCAATCAGGCCAGTTGTAACATCGCCAACACCCCACAAGGCAAATCCAGCTGCCAGAAATAGTAGAAAAAATTTCATAATTGGTGATTTGGTGCCGCTGCGTATTGCTTGTAGCATTTGTCAGGTGTCCATTTCTTGGTTTGGCCAGTCGATGTTTGCCATGAGATCATACCGGGGTATGAGCCACAAAACGTGATTACAAGCTATGGTAATAAAGATTGCATACAAGTGGGGCAACTCCAATATTGGTAAATATTGTATTAAACTCCAAAAAACAGTTTTTTGCCCCATTATTTTGGATAGAAGATGAATCGAAGGCTAGTCAGTTGATCCCGTTACGGTTACTGTTGCCCGGGTGGTATTTTGAACAAGGGCTGATGAAACTAAAAGGTAAATGCTGGCATCCGCCATTGAATGTGCTCTTTTGGTGGGGCTCTTTTTCGATTAGTCATGGTGCCAGCGGCGACTGAGTTCCTGCCATGCCTGATGACCTTAAATGAAAATATTAAGATGGTTTTTACGAAATGATAGTTGCTGCTAACTGGAAAATGAACCCGTCATTCGATACCGCGGGCAGGCTTGCAACCGTTCTAGATGCGTGTAGTTTTAATCCGGTAAGGCGCATTTTATTTATACCACACCCCTATCTGATGCCGATTTCGGAGCGCCTTGGTCAAAGTGAAATCCAACTTGGTGGGCAAGATTGCCATCAGGATGCGGCTGGGGCGCATACGGGAGATGTTTCAGCGGCGATGCTGCGAGATTGCGGGGCTTCAATTGTGCTTCTAGGGCATTCTGAACGTCGAGCAAATCATGGTGAGGCAAGTTCGTTAATAGCGGCAAAAGCGCGTCAGGCAGTGGCGCATGGGTTGGATGTTTTGATTTGTCTTGGCGAGACGCTCGGCGAGCGCCATGCTGGACAGGCTGAGCAAGTTGTGATTGATCAATTGCGTATGTCGGTGCCCGATGATATGCCACAAGATAAGTTGATGATTGCCTACGAGCCGGTATGGGCCATTGGTACGGGCAAAGTTGCCTCGCTTGATGATATAGCTGCCATGCATGACACAATTACTAGCGAACTTCCAAAAAGTCAGGTTGGTGCGGCTGCTGCTAGAACACCGGTTCTTTATGGGGGGTCGGTGAATGCGGAAAATGCAGCCGCTATTTTTGCTCTTGGCAATGTACACGGGGGGCTGGTGGGTGGTGCAAGCCTAGACGCCGAGGCCTTTGGTTCAATTTGCGACTCGGCGCGTGCACAGATGTCAAAATCCTAGCCTGGCTTGAAAATACGGCAAATGAGCTCAGAATTAGAGTATATATGAGGCATTTTTGTTGAAAACAAAATAAAGACGACATATAAGCGGCCGTACACTCCAATTCTCAGGAGACCGAAACTATGGAAACGCTGGTTCTGACCATTCATATTCTTATCGCCCTCGGGCTAGTTATAACTGTTCTATTGCAGCGCAGCGAGGGCGGTGGTCTTGGTATAGGCGGTGGTGGTGCTGGTGGAGGCTTTATGACGGCGCGTGGGACGGCGAATCTACTAACAAGGGTCACAACAATTTTGGCCGTTGGCTTCTTTTCAACAACTATTATTCTCGCAATTATGGCTGGTGTCGGAAAGGCGCCCATGTCCATTGTCGATGATGTGATTAAAGAAACGCCGGCAACTCCCTCCGGCCCAGTTGTGCCAACTGGTAAATAATTGCAATTGGTGATTCGCCATTTGTCAATCCAAACAATTTTGAAATTTTCTTATTTCGACGCATTTTGTGCCTTACCAAGATCGCGGTGATAGGCTACTAAATATGTCCATGCCTCGTTATATATTCATCACTGGTGGCGTGGTTTCCTCGCTTGGCAAAGGTTTAGGTGCAGCAGCGCTCGCATCATTACTTCAGGCACGCGGATACACGGTACGCCTTCGTAAACTGGATCCTTATCTAAATGTTGATCCCGGCACTATGTCACCAACCCAGCATGGCGAGGTGTTTGTTACCGATGATGGTGCAGAAACCGATCTGGACCTCGGTCATTATGAACGCTTTACGGGTGTTCATGCCAAGCGCACAGATAATGTAACAACAGGCCGCATCTATTCTGATGTGCTGGCGAAAGAACGTCGGGGCGACTATCTCGGTGCCACAATCCAGGTCATTCCGCATGTTACAGATGCTATTAAAAAGTTCGTCTTGTCGAACCATAATGATGAAGATTTTATTCTATGCGAGATTGGAGGCACGGTTGGAGATATAGAATCATTACCTTTTTTAGAAGCTATTCGGCAGATCGGGAACCAGCTTGGCCGTGATGCAACCTGTTTTTTGCATGTTACATTAATTCCCTATATTGCGGCTGCTGGCGAGTTAAAGACCAAGCCTACCCAGCATTCGGTCAAGGAATTGCAATCCGTTGGAATTCAGCCAGACATCTTATTATGTCGAACGGAACATGTGCTTCCCGCTGAACAGCGTGGCAAAATTGGTCTGTTTTGTAATATTCGCGAATCAGCGGTGGTTTTAGCGCGTGATGTGCGCAACATTTATGAAGTGCCTTTGGCTTATCACGAGGAAGGGCTTGACCGCGAGGTTGTTCGGCATTTCGGTTTGGATGATGAAACGCCTGATTTG
>CACEJY010000071.1 GCA_902559985.1 uncultured SAR116 cluster alpha proteobacterium
AATATTTGAGACTTGTTCTGCGGTCTGAGTTGACCCGCCAGATTTTTCAATTGCTGCATTCAGATCATCTTGACGGCAAAGTCCTAGCATGGCCGGATGTTTCGCCGTGATGTTGGCAATATTCCAATGTGATCGATCACGAATTTTCGAGATTGTTTCCTTAGTTGTACCAATGAGCTTTATGATTTGTGAGTCTTTTAATTCGGAGTGGTGTTTCACCAGCCACATAATCGCATCAGGTTTGTCACCGCGGCGTGCCACCGGCACATAGCGTGGGCCTTTTGTCCGCCGATTCGGCGTTGGCAAATGTGAAGTTGCCATAACCAGAACTGCAGTTTCATCCGCCTCGCAGCGATCAAGCTCGGCCCGGGTAATTTGTCCATTCAACACTGGATCATAGCCTTGAATGCCAATGCCGGCTTCCCCATCAGCGATGGCTTGAACCTCGAGCGGGTGCAGGCTGCAAAATACACCAATTTGGTCAAAAGACAGTGAGGTGTTGTCAATTAGCCACACAGCAGTGGCTTTTGGCATCAAAATTTGTGTCATTCGTTTTACCTATTGCCGTCTCAGCTTGCGTCACGATCAAAGGGGCGCGCTGTATACTTTTCGTTTATGTTGAGTAAGAGAATTCCTTCGTCACTTATAGGCCTGATTTTTGCTTATTGCAAATGCCTTTCCTTGAGCTGAGAAAAAGTGCAATTTAGTGGATAGAAAAGTTGCTAGGGGTAAACAGTAGAGGCCTTCCATGGATGATGAATTAGACCAGTTAAAGCCGGCAGGGTTGCCAGCCAATAAGGAGCGTTGGAATATTGAGGATTTAAATGCTTATATCACGATCTTAAAGGCCGAAATTGGCAATGTTGAAAAAATTGTTAGTGAAAAGACCAACGTTCAAATGGCGGCAAATGCTCTATTTAGCAGGCCTGCCGATTAGATTTCTCGGAATTTTTCTGCTATCACCTGTTTGGGCGTGGTAGCGGCATCATCCAGTCTGGAATTGCGAGCGACGCGAGGCTCCCATTTACCACAAGGCCTCCCTTTTTGTTGTTTCCCTTATCAAGAATGGCGTGAATATCGCTAAGCTTTAACAGTGCCAGAAAAATTGCCATCCCATTATCATGTGGGGCGGCTGTTTTACTGTTGCCAATGACTCTCCCTTCCCAGATGATATCACTATCCACGGTGGGCGGCGTTCCTGTCATTGTTATGGGCACAAGCCGGCGTTTCACCAGTCCGCGATAATGGGTGCGGGCGGTAACTTCCTGGCCGACATAACAGCCCTTTTCAAAATCTACCGCGCCCAATTGATCAAGCCCCGCTTCAAGCATTAGGGCGCGTTCGGGGGTCAAGTCAATTGCACCTTCCGGAATGCCTGCTGCAATGCGGGTCTTGTGCCAAATATCAATCTGATCCACCGATGTGGTAATGTTAGCACCATCGGCAAGAATGTGAATACCAAGATCTGGGTTGCGTGGATCAATACATGATATAATGATCCCTGCACTTTTACCCAATGGATCGATTTTTTGGGCTACAGCTTTTCCCCCAGATTGATTTGCAGTTCGGTTTGCTATCAAAAGATAAAGTCTAATATCCGGTTCAATTACGATTTCAATCGGCCGACGAAGCCGGTACCGACGAAGCCTCGCGAATAAATCATCACGTCGGGTCGAATCACAGCGCAAGATAAATCTATCAGTGGCGGGGCGATATACCATCATATCAATTAAAACTCGCCCCTGCGGTGTTAATAACGCGCTGGGGCGGCATGCACTGACAGGCAGAGTTTCAACGTTTGCAGTGATGATAGATTGTAAGAACGCACAAGAGTCATCACCTGCAACCGAAATGAAACCAGTGTCAGGGTGTTTGATTATCAGGGGTTCATCATCTCGAATCATGGATCAGCCTCATTCGGTTTTAACTAGACTGGCGGTGTTGTTTTTGTATCTCTATTTGACGATGGTTATCTCGCCCTTATAGGGCGCAATATAAAAGCGGCGTTTACTAGCCCAGAAGCAGCGTTTCTTATCCGGCCATATTTCACGATATTTTGGCGTGTCATCAAAATAGAACACTTGTGTGCAGCCAAAATAACGAACCTTGAACTGATTTTTGCCAAGCGTCAGCTTTCCCCTGTCTGTGCGTGAGATGCGGATTGCCGGAGTGCCGGATGAAAAACATTGCCCTTTTTTATTACTGCGACAAGCGGTTTCAGTGGACCCAATCATGCGTATATAGCGTAACCGTCCCTCGGCCAACTGAAAACCCTCATCATCTAACATCTTGCATTCATCATCAGGTGGGCGCTGACGCTGGGCAAATTCGCAGGTAAACCAGAAGCCTGGCCATTCTTCGCCGTTAACTGCAAAGCTGTCTGTATCTGCCATTGCAGTTAAGGACATCAAAACGGTTGCAAAGATGGCTGCCATCAAAAAAGTAAAAATCATAAAGGCAAAAGCTTTGATGGCTATTTTGTATTTTAAAAGCTGATCATGCATACCATCATCATTCACAAAGGCTTGCGATAATGCAAGACAAGCATTGCTAGAATTTGTGCGCCCAAGGCAAAGCCAATATTCATTCCAAGCAAAGCATCCAGCCCTAAACCCGCATCAATCATCCAACCCATTAACATCGGTGATAGAGCCGAAGCAAATACCGCGACCGGCAGAAACATGGCTTTGATTTCGCCCAAGTAACGAGTACCGTAAACCTCGGCGGTGAGGGCGGCGTTGGTGGCGTGAGGCATGCCAGTCGCAAGGCCAAAAAAGATAAAGAATAATGGCACCCCAATTTCCACTGATCCAAATAAAAGGGCAAAACAGGCGAGGCTGTTCGGAAGTAGTGTATGAGGTGCAACTTTGCGGGCCGAAAATCGATCAATGAGTTGGCCGATAGATAGACTGCCAATAACTGCAAAAATCCCATAAAGAACATAGCTTGCCGTCCATTTAGATAGGGCAACACCTTTTTCCTCGGCTAAATAGATTTGATGAAATAAGAGGCCTGTTAGAACAAACGATGGCACGGCCGCCAGCCAAATTAAGGCCAGCCAGAATGCTGGATCCCGCAACACCTCGGATCGCCGCCATTGCCGCTGTGAGACTATTATTTTTTCGGTCCATGATTGGTCGCTTGTTAGGCTATCGCGCCCTTCGCCATCTTGCAGGCGCGTGCGCTGGGTAAGGTAGCCTATAAAAGGCGCGAGCATGCAAAACGCAATAATAGGTAATCCAATCCACAGGCTCCGCCAGTCAAAAAGCGCTAATAATGCAACAATGCTTACCGGGCCTATTGATTCGCTAAGGGTCTGACCAAGCTGGGCAATTGAGATTGCCCGCCCACGCGTCGAAACATATCGCCGTGCCATTGCTGTTGTGTAAACATGGGTCATCATGCCCTGACCAAACATCCGTAGAAGATACAGGCCACCAACAAGCATCCACAATGACGACACTTGGCTAAATAAAATGGCTGAACAACAAAGACTGCCAAGAACGGCCATCGTCAGCTTTTCGAGGCGTATTGTATCGGCAAGCTTGCCAAGCCAGATAAGACTTAATGCACTCGCCGTGGTGGCAATTGCATAATAGGTGCCAAAATCACCGTGACTTATGTTTAGTGTTTGTCGAATTTGGCTAGAAAAAAGCGAAATGAAAAAGGTTTGCCCCAATGATGACCAAAACGCCATGGCCATTCCAAATATTAGAAATCGCCATTCTGTTCCAAGAAAATCCCAGTTACTAACAGGCATTGGTAGAGCTGATGCGAAGT
>CACEJY010000072.1 GCA_902559985.1 uncultured SAR116 cluster alpha proteobacterium
CAGATCTTGTTGGCGTGGCGATGGCATTGGCGCCGGGCAAGGCCTGCTATGTGCCGCTTCGTCATGGTGAGGTGGGGTTTGATGTCGGTGGTAATCAGGGTGGGCTCGATTTTTCTACGACGTCCCCTAGTTACTATCCGCAAATTCCGTTTGCGGTGGCCATGGATATGTTGCGTCCCGTATTTGAAGATCCAGCAGTGCTCAAGATCGGGCATAATCTGAAATATGATGCGCACGTGCTGCGCTGGCCTCGTAATGGTGGGGTAAAATTACATCCGGTCGATGATACGATGTGCCTATCTTATGTACTAGATGGTGGTCGTGTTGGCAGCCATTCGATGGATTATCTGGCAAAGCATTGGCTGGATTACGACACGATCAAATTTTCTGATATATGTGGCAAGGGGGCAAAGCAGGTGCCATTTGGCTCACTTTCTCCCGAGGCGGCACTAAATTATGCGGCTGAGGATGCTGATATAACTCTCCGGCTTTGGTATATGTTCAAGCCACGCCTTGGCAGAGAACGGGTGGCATCGGTCTACGAAAGGCTGGAACGGCCTCTTATTCCTATCTTAGCTGAAATGGAGGCCGAAGGCATAACCGTTGACCGCACAATACTGGCGAGGATGTCAAATGATTTTGACCGTCGTATGAATTCAATCCAATTGGAAATTCACCAGCTGGCCGGTGAAGAATTTAATATCGCATCGCCAAAACAGCTTGGTGAAATCCTTTTTGTCAAGATGGGGCTGAGTGGTGGTAAAAAAGCCAAGACGGGTGCGTTCTCAACATCGGCTGATGTACTGGAAGATTTGGCCGCATCAGGGGCCGAGATTGCGTCTAAGGTTTTGGAATGGCGGCATCTGGCAAAGTTGAAATCCACTTATGCTGACGCGCTTGTCGAGTCTATCCTGCCAACGACGGGACGAGTTCATACATCATTTTCGATGGTTGGTGCCAGCACTGGCAGATTATCATCATCCGATCCAAATGTGCAGAATATCCCCATTCGTACTGCCGAAGGCCGACAAATACGTAATGCTTTTGTTGCCGCGCCAGGGTGCAAATTGATCTCGGCTGACTACTCCCAAATTGAATTGCGGTTGGTTGCGCATGTGGCAGGCGAGGCATCGATGATCGATGCCTTTCATGCAGGTATAGATATTCATGCTAGAACCGCATCCGAAGTTTTTGGCGTGCCGATTGATGCAATGGATGGTGAGACAAGACGCCGGGCTAAAGCGATTAATTTTGGTATAATTTATGGCATTTCAGCCTTTGGGCTGGCCCGCCAACTAGGCATTTCAAGGGGTGAGGCCAGTGATTATATCAATGCCTATTTTAGGAACTTCCCAGGCATTAGGGATTATATGGAACGGATTAAAATTGAAGCCCGTGAGGATGGATTTGTGAAAACACTATTCGGCCGGCGCATTCATATCGCCGGTTTTACTGCTGGCAATCAGGCGATGCGCGGTTTTGCGGAGCGGCAGGCAATTAACGCGCCCATCCAAGGCAGTGCTGCCGATATCATCAAGCGGGTAATGATCCGGATTCCCTCGGCCCTTAGCGAGGCGGGCTTTGCCACTAAAATGCTTCTCCAGGTGCATGATGAATTGATTTTTTGAAGGCCCTGAAGTTGAAGCAAAATCCGCAACCGCCCTGATTACCAATATGATGGAAACAGCTGCTGATCCGATGTTAAAACTTGCGGTCCCCATTGTAGCCAAGGCGGGTATTGCGGATAGCTGGGCCGACGCTCATTAAATAAATTTTGGGCGGATTATGCCGATTTTCTGCCCCATATTGGCCTTGATTGGCTTGCAGTGTGGGATAACAAAGTCCGGCGACAAAAAAGGTAAGGTTCCTTTGATCGTAAGGCCTTATGGTGGGAAGTAGGAGACCAAAATGACAGATCGTATTGCGCTTGTTGATGATGACCAAAATATTTTGACGTCAGTATCACTGACACTAGAAACCGAAGGGTTCGAGGTGGATTGTTATCATGATGGTGAAGCAGCGCTTGTAGGCCTTGCCCGAAGGCCGGCAAGTCTTGGTGTGTTTGATATCAAGATGCCGCGCTTGGACGGTATTGAGCTGTTGCAGAAAGTGCGTGGTCAGTCACAAATGCCAGTAATTTTTCTAACTAGTAAGGATGATGAGCTTGATGAGGCGCTTGGCCTTGGCATGGGTGCTGATGATTATATCATTAAGCCGTTTTCTCAACGCCTATTGCTAGCTCGCATTCGCACAGTGCTCCGACGTGCTGCTGGTGGGGTAATGAACACATCTGGTCCAAATATCATCTGTCAGGGTGAATTACTTATGGATCCTGACCGCCACCTTTGCAGCTGGAAGGGTAAGGAAGTCAAATTAACAGTGACCGAGTTTTTGATTCTGCAGGCCCTTGCCTTACGACCGGGAATGGTAAAAAACCGGGACCAGCTCATGGATGCAGCCTATGGTGAAAGCATTTTTCTTGATGATCGCACAATTGATAGTCACATCAAAAGGCTCAGACGTAAATTGCGCGCGAGTGATCCCAGCTTTGATCAAATAGAAACGCTTTATGGTATTGGCTACAAATATAAGACAGAATAGAGCTACTCGGATCATATTGGACTTGGATGATTTTTAATAACGCTAATTAAGTATATTGTAATGGTCCCTTACCCCGGATTGGGCTTTGGTGTAATATTAGGGAGCGGTGTTATAAGGGTTTCACTGTGGAAGCGTTTTTTGAGCTGGATCCGTGGCAAGGCGAATAGGCTTGTGACACGACGCCGAATGAGTCGGCTGACTGCCCGTATCATGGCAATTATGCTTTTTCCGCTAGCCATTTTTCTAGTAGGTTTGCTCTCGCTAGATCAATATCGTACGACCTTGATCCAATCAGAATTTGTTGCTCTTGAACGTCAGGGATTCACGCTTGCGCGCTCGCTCGCCCTTGCTGAAGCTGCCCGCGATCGCCGTGCTGCTCGTCGTCAGCTTTCCCCTGAAACCATGACACACCTTTTGCCGCTCGTTGGGCTAGGCAGTTCTTTGCGTGCGCGTGTTTTTCAGCCAAACGGGTTGCTCCTTGCTGACACCGCGCGTCGTCGTGGCTTACATCCAAATGTGGAGATCCGGAGGCGTGAAAAGAAAAACTGGTGGTGGCAAGCGCGGAATTATCTCAATGACATGGTGGCTGCTGCGTCTGGTATATTTAGTCCCTATGACGAATTGCCAAAGTACATTGAGAAGCGTCGCCAAAGTGCCAAACATTATGCAGAGGTGATAGCTGCTTTGTCGGGTGAACCTCGCCGTGCACTGCGTATTGATCGGCGTAAAAATTTGGTGTTGTCGGTAGCGGTTCCCGTCCAAGATTTACGCGTTGTACGTGGGGCATTAATGGTGTCAATTGGCGGTGGAAAAATTGAACAGGAACTGGCAAATGTGAACATTGTGTTTTTGCAGCTATTTATTGGAGTTTTGTTTGTGACGC
>CACEJY010000073.1 GCA_902559985.1 uncultured SAR116 cluster alpha proteobacterium
CTGCGGCAAATCAAGGTGACATCATGACCTGCCATCAATAGCTTGGTCGACAGAAGTGAGCCGTACGAAGCCCCTAAAATCAAAATTTTCATTGGTTCAAAACCCCAAATTTTATATCCCGACAGCCGGGTGGTCGTGGCCAAATGCAAACGACCACTAAAACTGATCTCAAACCGAAACCTTGAGTGACCTGAGCGGCTGGCTAGCGCTCACACGACCGCAAAGTTACGGGACTGATTAAAAGTTAACGACAGACAATAAATCATGCTAGGAAAAAGGTGAAAATTTGAAAATTGTAAATTTTTTACATTTTCAATTTACTTTATTTAGCTCGAAAAGACCGACCCCTGTTATCGCTTCACGCCTTAAGCGCGGGATTACTTGATAATTGCTCAGTGGCAAGCATAGCCTTCAAGGTTTGGTTTTATTCAGCAGCGAAAGCGCCAGTGGGGCCAACAACACGACAGGCAGCAAATTTGAATTCAGGAATTTTACCAAACGGATCGACCACTGGATTCGTGAGCATATTGGCAGCCGCCTCGACATAGGCGAATGGGATAAAAACCATGTCCTCTGCTACTGCACGATCCGCTCGCGCCATAATAGATATAGCACCTCGCCGGGTTTCAATAGTGATCATGTCACCAGCCTTGAACCCCAATCTTTGGAGAGTGCGCGGATGCAAAGAAGCATTAGCCTCCGGTTCGACCGCGTCAAGGACCTTTGCACGGCGGGTCATAGATCCGGTATGCCAATGCTCGAGTTGGCGACCCGTCGTCATAATCAGTGGGTAATCATGATCTGGCGTTTCTGCCGGGGCAATTATGCTAGCGGGCGTGAAGCGCGCCCTTCCCTCATTCCTGGGAAAGCCATCGCCAAACACAATGGGCTGACCCGGATCATTTTCATCCAGTGATGGATACGTAACGACATTTTCGGCTGCCAGGCGGTCCCAAGAAATATTGTCAAGTGACTTCATCGAGAGCTTCATTTCAGCAAACACATCGCTGGGATGCTCATAGTTCCAATCAAGTCCGATACGCTTTGCAAGCTCGACTGTGATCCACCAATCTTCACGCGCATCACCCGGCGGCGACACTGCGGGCCTACCCATTTGAACTTGACGATTTGTATTGGTTACAGTTCCAGTTTTTTCAGCCCACGCCGAAGCAGGTAAAATCACATCAGCATAATTGGCCGTTTCGGTGAGAAAAATATCCTGCACAACCAGGTGATCGAGTTTGGCTAACGCGGCACGTGCATGATCTGCATCGGGATCTGACATTGCTGGATTTTCACCCAGAATATACATCGATGATATTTTGTCGTCATGGATTGCATCCATAATTTCAGTGACAGTTAGACCTTTTTCTGAGGCAATATCCTCGCTATTCCAGATTTCGTGAAAGGCAGAGCGCACACCATCATCAGTTACTGATTGATAATCCGGCAAGAACATTGGGATCAATCCAGCATCGGAAGCACCTTGCACATTATTTTGCCCTCGCAGGGGATGCAGGCCGGTTCCCGGCCGCCCTACCTGTCCGCACATCAGCGCAAGCGAGATGAGACAGCGTGAATTATCGGTTCCGTGTATGTGCTGCGAAACCCCCATGCCCCAAAAAATCATGGCCGATTTAGCTCCAGCAAATTCATGCGCGACAGCACGCAAAGTATCAGCAGGAACGCCACAGATTTCAGTCATTTTTTCAGGCGTAAACGACTTCAGGTGAGCCTTCATCTCATCCCAGTTTTCCGTAAAACCATCAATATATTGCTGGTCAAAGAGGCCTTCCTCAACAATTACATTCATGATTGCATTGAGCATCGATACGTCTGCCCCAGGCTTAAATTGGAGCATGTGTGTCGCATGACGTTTCAGCCCCTGCCCACGTGGATCCATCACAATGAGTTTGCCACCACGCTTAGCGAATTGTTTAAAATAAGTTGCGGCCACTGGATGGTTTTCAGTTGGATTAGCTCCAATAACAATGGCAACGTCTGCATTTTCAATCTCATTAAATGTTGCAGTGACTGCTGCCGATCCCACATTTTCTAACAATGCTGCGACAGACGATGCATGGCACAATCTGGTGCAATGATCGACATTGTTATGACCAAACCCTTGACGAATAATTTTTTGGAAAAGATAAGCTTCCTCGTTCGAGCATTTTGCCGAACCAAAACCAGCGACCCTTGACCCAGCAATATCACGGTGTTTCATGAACCCATTTGCCGCAATATCCAGAGCCTCTTCCCAGGTCGCCTCACGAAAGTGTGATAATGGATTTGACGGATCAACATTCAGCCCTTTTGCCGGCGCATCATCACGACGGATCAATGGCGCAGTAAGTCGATGGTCATGATGGACATAATCAAATCCAAATCGCCCTTTTACGCAAAGGCGATTTTCATTCGCCGGGCCGTTTACCCCCTCAACAAATTTGATTTTGTCATCTTTAATTTTGAATGACAATTGGCAACCAACGCCGCAATACGGGCATACTGACTGCACTTCATGATCATAATCTTTACTGTCACCATGCTGGGCATTATTGAGAACGCTTGCTGGCATCAGAGCACCAGTTGGACAAGCCTGCACACATTCCCCACAAGCGACACAGGTCGATTGCCCCATGGGGTCATCCATATCAAAAACAATCTGCGCATCGTGGCCGCGGCCTGCCATCCCAATGACATCATTCACCTGCACTTCACGACAAGCCCGAACGCATAAATTACAATGGATACATGCATCTAAGTTCACCTTCATCGCCACATGGCTGTCATCAAGTAATGGCACCTTGCTGGCATCACGCGCCGGAAATCGGCTTTCGCTGACCCCATTCATGGCAGCCATATCTAAAAAATGTGACGAGACATCATGTGCTGCTTTAGGTTGATCTGCAGTCAATAATTCAACTACAAGCGCCCGAGATTTTTGTGCACGCTCACTGGAAGAATGTACCACCATACCGTCTTGGACAGGGCGGATACATGACGCAGCTAACACTCGCTCGCCCTCGATTTCAACCATACACGCCCTGCAATTCCCATCCGAACGATAACCAGGCTCCGGCTTATGGCACAAATGCGGT
>CACEJY010000074.1 GCA_902559985.1 uncultured SAR116 cluster alpha proteobacterium
GGCAGAAATACTTCAAGAGCATATGTGAATAGTAACCACATGCCGCCAGAAGTGCCAATTGCTATTAGTCCATGCATCAAAAATGAACGCCAGCCGCCAAGAACTGACAATAGTACAAAACTGAAAACTAAATTGCCGATCAACATTCCAAGGTATGGAAGTAAAATAAGGTAAACCGCAAAAATAATAAATACTGAGAATACATTTCGCCAATACGAGAAAAAGCTCACAAGACTATGTGAAGGTGTATCAAGGTTTTTAACCTTGGCCATGCGAAGCGATTGAATAAAATATAATACGCTTAAAATGCCGAGGATAACAATGATTAACCTTGGCCATGCCGCAGGTGACAACACGCCATAATCTGGTTCACGAATTTCAAAACTTGCGAGCATTAGCCCACCACTCGCCATGATAAGTATCAATGCAATAATGCTATCCCGATTAAATGCCATTTGATTACACAATCTGTTGAATGATATTTTGGTTAAATTGGTCGGCAACACAAATGCTGCCGACCATGTTTCCATGAATCATCAGTAGAGAAGCTGGTTCTAAAATCCAGCTTACTTCTTATACATACCAACTTCAATCGCGACGGTTTCGTAATCCTTATAAAGCTTTTCCGCGTATGCTTTGAATTCGGCAGGACCTTGGTAACGTAAACCAGTGCTTTTTGCTTCCATTGCTGCTTGAAGGCTTGGAGTGTCCATAGCTTTCTTAATAATGCCGGCCCACATATCAATTATCTCTTTTGGTGTGCCTTTTGGCGCGACAACTCCTCGTTCCAACGCAAATGACAAATCAATACCGCGTTCTTTAAGAGTAGGAACGTTTGGGAGTTTGTCATCACGGTTATCAGCTGCAATTGCTAATGGCTTAATTGTCCCAGCCTTAAGGTGTTTTCCGCCCGAGGCGACGTTCATCGAACCGAGCATAATTGCACCAGAAAGAAGTGCATTCATTCGCTCTGACGTGCCATCATAAGGTACCAAATTGAGCTTAATCCCAGTTTGTTTTTCGAGTAGCAACCAAATAAAGTGCGAGGTTGAGCCAAACGTTGCTCCTGCAGTCACTTTCCCTGGATTGGCTTTTACATGCTTGATCATGCCTTCGATGGAATCGAAAGGTGCGTTTGCTGACGCACTTACGATATCGGGGGTTACTGTCACATTTGCAACAGGTTCAAAACCATTGTAATGGAAATCGATACGGCCGTTCAAATAACTTGTTATTGCTGATTGGTGGATGGCAAACAATGTGCATCCGTCTGGCTTCGCTTTTGCGGCTTTTTTTGCCCCTTTGTTTCCACCTTGACCTGGAACAGTAACTACCTTGAGTTTATAGGGGGTATCAATTTCACTTATGGTTTTCTCAACGAGCGCGTATAAGACTTGAGTGCCACCACCCGGCTTCCATGGCACAATCAGTTGCGCTGTATCACAAGGTAACTTTGGAACAGCCTGCGCGCCAGATGATATCATCATCATTCCAGCAGCAACAGCTCCAAGTATAGAAATCTTTGTTTTTTGCATTTTCTTCTTTGCTCCCTGTTGATTAGTTAAAATTTTAAATCAATTTCAAAACTGGAACGAATTATTTTCATGTTCGTCAGGTTTTTGATTTTTCAATTATTAGATTGCATGCGGTGTCGTCCTAGAGTCAATCTAGTTAGAAAGGAATTGTTTGAGCAGTTTAATAAAATCTGCAGTTTTTTTTCTGAAGGGGGGGTAGAAAAATTGATAAATGTTGGAATTGTAGGCTTTGGAACAATCGGCGCTGTTGTGGGGAAAAACTTGGATGAGGGAATTCCTGGACTTCGCCTAGTTGCGGTAGCTTCTGGTCGCAAGGAAAAGGCTGTTGAAGCCATGAAGCAATTCTTAAACCCTGTTGATGTTGTTTCAATTAATGAGGTCGTAGAGAAAGCAGATATAATCGTAGATTGTGCACCAAAATCAGTCTTTCGGGAGGTTGCCATTGCAACGCTGACCAGAGGTTTAAAGCTAGTAACTGTCAGTGGCGCGGGCATCCTCGCAAATCCTGATATTGAGGGAGTTGCAAAAAAATATGGTGGTCAACTAATATTAGCGACTGGCGCCCTGTTGGGGCTTGATGCTGTTCGTGCGGCAGCTGAAGGGACGATAAATTCAGTGCGTATGATTACCCGGAAACCGCCTAATGCTCTAAAAGATGCCCCCTATATTATTGAGAATGAAATAAGTCTTGAAGGATTAAATGGCGCTGTCTGTGTTTTTGAGGGAAATGCTCGAGCTGGGGCCATGGCGTTTCCAGCTAATGTCAATGTTGCAGCAGCTTTGGGACTTGCTGGGGTGGGCGCTGAAGAAACTGAGCTGGAAGTCTGGGCTGACCCGCACCTTGATCGAAACACCCATTCGATTGAGGTTGACTCCGACAGTGCCAAATTTAGTTTAAAAATCGAAAATATACAGACAGAGAGGAATCCAGGAACTGGAAAGATCACTGCGTTAAGCGTTATCGCTTGCTTGCGGGGGATGACAGCCCCTCTCAAAGTTGGAAGCTAAGTAACCGGCGCACCAAAAGTAGCAGTTTCTGAGAAATGTGTTTCACAAAGTAGGTTCAAAAAAATAAATGTGTTATTGGTTGGCATCTAATTTTTTTGAAAATTAAGGCGCGGGTTACAATAGGAGACTTTCCATGCGGTTACTCTCATTTAATGCGGCAGATGGCCTACATATTGGTGCTATTACTAATGCGGGCGTTGTTGATTTCTCGCTTCTCGACCGGGGTGCACCAACAGATCTTGGGGAAGTAATTAAAGGCGGTCAACTTGATGATCTCGCTACGCTATTGGCAAACTCTTGTGATCAAGTTCATCACCAAATTAAGGATTTAAATCTTGCTTTGCCGATATCTAGGCCTGGGAAAATTCTATGTCTTGGGCTTAATTATATGGATCATGTCGCTGAAGGGCCGTTCGATAAACAGCCATTTCCAGCAATTTTTATGCGTAGTTCGACCTCATTGGTTGCGGCAAACGAACCGATTAGAGCCCCTCTCATCTCGCAAACCCTTG
>CACEJY010000075.1 GCA_902559985.1 uncultured SAR116 cluster alpha proteobacterium
CGCCCGCTGGCAGAAGCTATTGCCGCTTATTTGGAATCTCCCCTTACTCAAGCTGATGTAAGACGGTTTGCCGATATGGAGGTCTTTGTTGAAATTGCCGAAAATGTTCGTGGTGAAGATGTCTTTGTCGTACAATCAACCTGTTTTCCAGCAAATGACAATGTTATGGAGTTATTGGTTGCATTGGATGCACTGCGCCGCGGTTCGGCCCGTCGTATCACTGCAGTTATTCCATATTACGGCTATGCACGTCAGGATCGCAAATCAGGCCCCCGCACCCCTATTTCAGCCAAACTGCTTGCCAACCTTATAACATCAGCTGGGGCCGACCGAGTCCTGACAATTGATCTTCACGCCAACCAGATTCAGGGCTTTTTTGACATTCCAACCGACAATCTGTTTGCGGCGCCTGTTTTTGTTAATGACATTAAAGAACGTTATGACGTGTCAAAATTGATGTTTGTATCGCCTGATGTCGGCGGCGTGGTGCGTGCCCGGTCCTTGGCGCGCCGGCTTGATGCAGACCTCGCAATCATTGATAAGCGACGCCCAAAAGCTGGCGTTTCAGAGGTGATGAATATCATCGGTGATGTTGAGGATCGACATTGCATCATGGTAGATGATATTGTCGACTCTGGCGGAACATTATGTAACGCCGCTGTGGCGCTGATGAAAGCCGGAGCTTTGTCCGTGGACGCTTATGTCACGCACGGTGTTTTGTCTGGTGGAGCAGTAAGTCGGGTTGCAGCATCACCACTAAATTCACTTGTGACAACCAACTCGATTCCAGCAACCGAAGCAGTGTGTATTGCCCGTAATATTCGGCAATTATCAATCGCTCCTCTTTTAGGTGAGGCAATGCTGCGGATCAATGAAGAGCGGTCGGTTTCAACCCTGTTTTAGCCAGTGTTTTTAATCTGGTACCAATATTCGCAAAAACGCTTGTATTATACCAATAATAAGCCTATCAATCCTGTGCCGCGCACCCCTGGAGGCGCGGTACATTGTGAGAGATAAAGGAGTTAGCAATGTCTGACAACACAACCATCAGCGCAGAACAGCGCGAACGGGTCGGTAAGGGGTCCGCCCGTGCGGTACGCCGTGCAGGTCGCATTCCTGCCGTCATTTATGGCGACAAAAAGGACCCTGTAGGTATAACCCTAGAGGCTCGTGAAATTACAAAAATTGTTCATCAGCCTGGCATTTATGGCCGGTTGCTTGATATAAATGTTAGCGGGAGTAAACACACCGTTCTTACCCGTGATATTCAGTTTCATCCCGTAACCGACAATGTTCTTCACATGGATTTTCTGCGTGTCTCGGGCACTGCTAAAGTCGCCGTAGCCATTGCAGTCGAATTCATCAATGAAGACGAATGCCCCGGCATTAAAGTTGGTGGGGTGCTCAACGTTGTTCGTTACGAAGTTGAATTACTTTGCCCGGCAACAACGATTCCAGAAAAAATTACCGTTGATCTGCAAGGGTTAAAGATTGGTGACTCGGTCCATATCAGCACGATTGAATTGCCAGACGGTGTGACCCCGACCATTACCGATCGTGACTTCACCATTGCGACCATTGCCTCACCTGGTGGCGGTGTGAAAAATGAAGATGATGAAAGTGATGAAGCGGATGAGGGTGAAGAGGCTTCAGCGGCGGAAAACGTAACATCTGACGAATAGTCGCGAGCCTTTTCCAGATCGAGCGGGACAATCATGCGTTTATTGGCAGGACTTGGAAATCCTGGAGCAGCTTACGCCACCAACCGGCACAATGTGGGGTTCATGGCCGTTGATCGTATTGCCAGTCGGTATGAGTTTTCACCTTGGAAAAAAAAAGGCCCCTCATTAATAAGTGAAGGGAGGCTTGACTCCGGAAAGATTATTCTTATTAAGCCACAAAACTTTATGAACAAATCTGGTCTCCCAATTGCAGACATTGCTCGGTTCCACAAAATTGATCCAAACAATGTGTTTGTGTTTCACGATGAGCTTGATTTGGCTGCGGGCAAAATACGAGTAAAGGTCGGCGGTGGACACGGTGGTCACAATGGCCTTCGGGATATTGATCGGCACCTTGGGTTGGCTTACTGGCGTGTGCGTATTGGCATTGGCCGCCCATCCTATGAACCTATGAACGTTAAAGCATGGGTACTTGCTGATTTTGGCCATGATGAACAATCTGGCTGGCTACCAGATTTACTCGATGCGATGACAGATGAGATAAACCGGCTATGTCAGCATGATGACAGTGGGTTTATGAGCCGCGTTGCCTACCTTGCGCCTGCACCATCAACTCAATAAACTGCCCTAGTGGAAAAACAGGATTGACAAGATATGGGATTTAATTGTGGCATTGTTGGCTTGCCAAATGTTGGAAAATCAACCCTGTTTAATGCGCTGACCCAAACCGTGTCAGCAGAAGCGGCGAATTATCCATTCTGCACAATCGAACCGAACACGGGTCGGGTTGCCGTGCCAGACATGCGCCTTCTCGCACTGGCGGAGCTCGCCAGCTCCAAAACCATTTTGCCAACCCATCTTGAATTTGTTGATATTGCCGGTCTTGTCAGCGGAGCGTCCAAGGGCGAGGGGCTTGGTAACCAGTTCCTTGCTAATATTCGAGAGGTGGATGCAATTGCACACGTATTGCGCTGCTTCGATGATGGCGAGATCACCCATGTTAATGGCGATGTTGATCCAATTCGGGATGCCACCACTGTGGAAACCGAATTAATGCTTGCCGATATCGAATCGCTGGAACGCCGAATGACTGCGCTGGTAAAAAAATCCCGCGGCGGAGACAAGGAAGCAAAAAGCGATCTTGTGCTTATGGAAAAGCTGTTTGCTCATTTATCCGAAGGCCGACCGGCCCGTAGCACAACAGGCCTCACAGGGGAAGAAATCATGCGACTTCCCCGGTTACAGCTTTTGACGGCTAAGCCAGTCCTTTATGTCTGTAATGTCTCTGAAGGTGATGCTTCCACCGGCAATGCCTATTGCAAACTAATTGCTGACAAAGCCGTTAC
>CACEJY010000076.1 GCA_902559985.1 uncultured SAR116 cluster alpha proteobacterium
GAGCATAGGAAACCTTGGTGTACACAGAGTATACCAAATGTGCCTGTTGACAGGATTCACACAAACACTAACCTATTGTTATTGCTTAGTGTCCCTAAGGGTTGATGCTTCTGTAAGGTAATGACTACAGCCCCCGGGCACCACTTTTTCCTAAGAAAATCAATAGACTTCGTCAGTCATCACCTCAATGTGATTTCTGCGGATTCTACTGATTCATGCCATTTTGTCAAAGCGCGTGTGACTGAGGTGTGACCGGCAATTTACTGCCTCTTGTTATTGTATCAGAAGTGCTTGG
The DNA here is from genome assembly GCA_902559985.1 of uncultured SAR116 cluster alpha proteobacterium. Classification (GTDB taxonomy): domain Bacteria; phylum Pseudomonadota; class Alphaproteobacteria; order Puniceispirillales; family Puniceispirillaceae; genus UBA3439. Next base: position 296 of record CACEJY010000076.1, read on the forward strand.
TGGCGCGGCAATAATGGTTGGCTGGCAAGCCCGAATTGCTGCGGTTCTTTTTGCTGGTTTTAGTGTCGTGTCTGCAGCCATTTTTCATGCTGACTTCTCAAATCAAAATCAAATGATCCACTTTATGAAAAATGTTTCAATTGCCGGGGGCTTCCTATTTCTCATTGTCCATGGTGCAGGAACCTACTCTCTGGACAGTCGTAAAAAAGCCCACCAGCGTTGACTGATGGGCGGCCTTTACGTTTGTCGCTTTAGCTAACCTGAACTGCGATGTAGACACATAATGCAATGATCAGCAGCTTACCATAGTCCAAGTCAAAAGCCGTGCCTTCACCAAACTTCTCCTCAAAGGCGTTCTTCTGAGGGGCTTGAGCCAAGGCTGCCTGTGCGACCTTTGGTGCAGCTTTAGCTGGACGACTACTTTTCTTTGTAGCCGCTTTCTTTACGGCTACCTTTTTGGTTGGTGTCTTCTTTGCTGCTGCCTTCTTCTTCGCTGCTGGTGCTTTCGCCATCATTATTTCTCCATTTGGGTGATATAGAAATCACTTACTATCACTTCATTGAATTGATGGCTATCCTTTCGTGTATTGGCTGGGTGTCTTCTCTTACCACTGTCCTGACTGCATCAGAGCCTCTTGGGCTATAGCCCATCGCTCTGCGTCATTCTATGCACGAAGCATAAAAGATCAATTGCCAGATAATTTTACAAAAGAGTTTTTGATCAAGCGAAGTGGATGAAAACCAAACCCAAAAATCTTTGCCACGTAAAGACCATAATCAGGATGAAATTCAGACAAAATCGTCTAATAAAAATACTAAATAGAGTTTGAATTCCTCCCTGAACTCGGCCAGCATCTGTGCTGGTCCTCTTTCTTCCGGGCAGCATGAATTTCGATGCGCTCCTTTTACAGCTAATCAGTTCGATAAAAGATGGTAAATCAATAAGCCCAATATCAAGCCTTTAACAAAGGCTATCCATGTGACCCCATACCAAGAGACACCGAACTTGTGTTTCCACCAATCAATCTGTTTTTTGTGCCAATCAAGCATTTACGTTCCTAACGCTTACCTTCTCAGTCGTCCGTCAAGTCTTAAAAGTAAAGCACGGTATTTAGTTTATCCTAAAAACAGCTAGTCCATTAGTCACCTTGCTTGTTTTGTTGTCTTAACAAGTTGTGACCTTGGTGCTGGGGTTCTTCGTAGGGGGAAGACATACACCAATTTCACAAAAGAGGACTAAAGGGTTGAATTGGTGTTCTCAGTTTGATTTGAAAAACAAAGTTAACCTAGTTCAAACGGTCATAGAGAAAATGACGTTGCCCTGATACTGTTCATGGTTTCCAATTACGTCTCCTTTAGGTAATGTTGCGTATGGACCTAGATTTGTTTTATGCGCTTGCCACAGCTTCAGTTTTTCTGTTTTGCCTCAGCCTTTTAGGCAAGAAACTAGATAAGATGGTTGCTAAAGCAAAGATTGCTGAGCGGCAGCGCAAGGTGCTTTGGAACCTCTGCGCCTTTTCACTCATGATCGTATGGTTCGGAATTTTCTGGGAGTTTTAGTTTTGGGGTGCAACCATATTTGGCCTAGATATACTCCAAGACCACTTGCGGCCAGTTGAACACTCACTTAGTTAAACGCTCTGTAATTTTTCCAATGTCAGAGAACAATTTACCTGCTTTATAATTTTCATATAGAGAAATGGTTAATAAAACGGTGTTGGTCTTCTCCTCTCGAACCATGAATTGTCCTCCATGTCCTTGCAATACCATGGTAGGTTGGCTGTGAACATTGAAGACCCAAGATTGATAGCCATATTTTGAGCCATTTTTCTTTCCGGTATTCACAGATTTATTGACGCCCTCATTAAAGAATTTTCCTAAACAGGTTTTCTCTGACTTTTGTTAAGCGCTCCAAATAGAAGAAGGAATATAAATTAGGCCCGAGCTTAATTTTCTCGCGGTTCTTACTATTTGAGCGGATCGAACAACAGAATGCACTCCATTATTTTGGTAATCTAACCTGACATTCATAAATCCCAAGGGATGTTCAAAAAGAACATCAGAGCTGTTGCCATTCAACTGGTCAACGAGACCATCTGCAACGGATCCAATTGTTAGCGCACAAGCTGCAAGACAATGAGAAGAAGTAACTGCCAGAGTAGGATGGGTTTGCCATGGCATAAAATATCTAACACATAATGACCCACCCTGTTTTGGGGGAGCAAATAACGCAAACTTAGGTGCAACGGAACCGCTTACATTACCAAGCCCCATGAGTTTTGCAGCTTGTAACCTGATTGATTCCATTCTGGCAAATAGTGGTTTATTTAAATCCAGTTTTTCACGTTCTTCATATCCACTGATGCCAAAATCTGCTGCTCGACCGATCACTACTGGCATAGTTACGTCCATACATGTAACTTCAATGCCGTCTATAAGGTCCCTAAGATTTCCTGTTGGAAGAAACTTACCTGTTTTGGAGCCTGTAATATCCAAAAACGTTAACTCAACTGGTGCCGCCGTGCCGGGCACCCCATCAATTGAGGTTTCACCTTGATAAACCAGATTCCCGTTAGGTGTTTTTACTTTGGAGACGAACCGTCCGCCAGTATTCACTGCTCGGATCTTAATAATGGTTTTATCAGTTTTTGCTTTTATGAGGCCCATTTCTATTGCAGCAGGACCAACAGCCGAGAGCATGTTGCCGCATGTCG
>CACEJY010000077.1 GCA_902559985.1 uncultured SAR116 cluster alpha proteobacterium
ATAGACACCAAAAAACAAAACCAAAGCGGATAAAGGCAGGAAGATTAAATATTCCCGCATCTGCATCGGTTCCATCGCTTTTACCTCGTCACTCACAATTGCCCCAAACATCACGCGGCGATAAAGCCACAGCATGTAGGTTGCTCCCAAAACAAGGCCTGTTGCAGTAAAAAATGCTATCCAGCTGCTAGCATGCCATGCCCCAACCAGAACCAGTAACTCACCGACAAATCCACTTGTTCCCGGCAACCCAACCGATGCCAGCATCATGAACATGAAAAAAACGGCATAACGGGGCATCACCGTGGCAACACCGCCATAAGCACTGATCTCACGCGTATGGAGGCGGTCATAAACAACACCCACGCCAAAGAAAAGTGCAGCAGAAACAAGGCCATGACTGATCATCTGGAACATCGCGCCGGCAATTCCTTGCTCCGTCATGGTGAAAATACCAATAGTTACAAACCCCATATGCGCAACCGATGAATAGGCAATCATCTTTTTCATATCCGACTGTGCCAATGCCACAAGCGAGGTGTAAATCACCGCGATAATCGACAGCGTGAAAATAAGAGGCGCAAAGAATTCAGATGCCAGCGGGAACATTGGCAACGAAAACCTCAAAAAGCCATAACCTCCCATTTTCAAGAGAACGCCAGCCAAAATCATTGATCCGGCAGTTGGAGCCTCAACATGGGCATCGGGAAGCCATGTATGAACCGGCCACATTGGCACTTTGACCGCAAATGATGTCAGAAAACCAAGGAACAGCCACGTTTGCATTGAACCAGCAAACTGATGCGCTGTAATGCCTGGAATATCTGTCGTACCTGCATCAACGTACATCGCCAACATGCAAACCAGCATCAATACTGACCCAAAAAGCGTATACAAAAAGAACTTGAATGCCGCATAAACCCGGCGTGGGCCGCCCCAGACACCAATAATCAGGAACATAGGAATTAACACAGCTTCAAAAAACAAATAGAACATCAGCATGTCAAGCGAGACAAACATGCCAATCATCATTGTTTCCAAAACCAAAAATGCGATCATATATTCCCGAACACGATGTACAATCGCTTTCCAACTGGCCAGAATGGATAACGGCGTCAGAAACGTACTAAGGAGAACGAAGGGCATTGAAATGCCATCGACGCCCATGTGGTAGCCAATGCCCGTTCCAGCGAGCCAAACACCCTTTTCTTCAAATTGATAACCAGCTGCGGCACTATCAAACCCAATGAATAATGGCAGTGAGACAAGAAAAGTAAAGCCCGAAACCCACAAGGCAACATAGCGCGAGTTCTGCGCAACAGTGGCCTCATCTCCTTTTATCATCAGCAAGAACAGCACGCCAGCCAAGGGCATGAAGGTGACAATAGATAAGATTGGCCAGTTATCAATCATTGTCTAAACCCCCATAAACCGAAAATAATACCAGGTGACCATAACAACCACACCAATCAACATGGCAAAGGCATAATGAAATACAAATCCGGTTTGAATGCGGGAAAAAACGCCAGACAAACGATAAACAAAGGCAGACATACCATCTGGGCCAAAGCCGTCAATAGTGTCCTGATCGCCTCGCCGCCAGAGATATGTTCCAATTCTTACTGCCGGACGGACGAAGACCACTTCATAAAGTTCGTCAAAGTACCATTTGTTGAAAAACAACAGGTATACCGGACGAAGTAACGCGGCAATTCTTGCTGGCATTAAAGTCAAATAGCCATAGAGTACAACTGCAAACCCAACTCCGGCCGTCGCTAGTACCACGGGTAATGTCTTTACCCATGTAGGCGCGTGATGCGCATTTTCCATTGCTGTATTGGTAGGCAGGATAAAGATCGACTCACCCCAAAATTGTTTCATGTCAACGCCAACAAACAACTCATAGCCGAGCCATCCAGCAAAAACTGCCCCAACAGCAAGAACCAGCAACGGCAATGTCATTATGCGCGGTGACTCATGGACATGGGCCATTGTTTCAGCGCTTGCGCGCGGCGCACCATGAAAAACCATAATCAACAAACGCCAGCTATAAAAAGCAGTAAGAAATGCTGCGGCACATCCAAGCCAGAACGCAATCGAACCAGGAACGCTATGCGCTGCATAAGCTGCCTCAAGAATCATATCTTTGGAGTAATATCCGGCAAAAAACGGAAAGCCGGCAAGGGCCAGTGATCCTATCCACATCATCACATATGTAACCGGCACCTTTCTCCAGATGCCCCCCATATTTCGAAGATCTTGCTCATCTGACAGTGCGTGAATGACCGATCCTGCGCCTAAAAACAATAATGCCTTGAAAAAGGCATGTGTTGTGAGATGGAACATTGCCGCCGGATAGGCCGAAACCCCAGCAGCAAAAAACATATACCCCAGTTGGGAGCAAGTTGAATAGGCAATCACCCGTTTAATATCAAACTGGGTCATGCCAATCGTTGCCGCAAAAATTGCAGTTAGAGCGCCAATAATTGTAATTACATCAAGAGCGACTGGGGCATATTCTAGCATTGGTGAGAGACGGCAAATCATAAAGACGCCAGCAGTGACCATTGTTGCAGCGTGTATGAGCGCCGATACGGGCGTCGGTCCCTCCATCGCATCGGGAAGCCACGTATGAAGCCCTAGTTGGGCTGACTTACCCATCGCTCCGATGAACAGTAAAATACCTGCAACTTCAAGTGCGGGCAAATTAAAACCCAGAAAATTTAAATGGGCAGATGCAAAACCACTAGATTGCGCAAATATATCGTCAAATTGGATTGTTCCGAACAGTGCATAAACGGCTAGAATACCCAAGGCAAAGCCAAAGTCGCCAACACGATTC
>CACEJY010000078.1 GCA_902559985.1 uncultured SAR116 cluster alpha proteobacterium
ATGGTGAAAACCAAGTGATGTCGGCACCAGCACCAATACCAATTGCTGTGTCAGCGTCAGCAAGGCCACCGTTAGTTTCGATGTCGTTGTTACGGCCAAGTGCGCCGTCCATAGCAGAAGCTGCACTATCAGCCATGTCACCGAGAACAACTCTACCAAAGTCACCTTCGACTTGAATGTAAGCTGACTCAGCATTGACCTGACCGCCGTCATCACTGCTGTTTGTTATCACACTTTTAGCTGTCCATGTCATGCCATTGTCGGCTGCATTCACAGCTGTGATGTTGATGTGACCATCATCAGCAAATGCTGTACCGGTTTCAAGCATCCGGTATTCCCACTCATAGTTACCTGAAATTGAAATGTCAGCGTTTGCTGCTGTAACACCCGCTGCAGCTACCAGAGCTGTCGTCGCAAGAAGAACCTTACGCATATTGAAATCTCCCTTAGAGAATTTATTGCCACCATTGACAACGTCACTAAAATATTGATCAGCATCAAGATTTCAAGAACCGAAGCACGGAACGCGCAAAGTTTTTTCTAATGTGTGACATTTTTACAACAGTCTTGCCCATAACGAGCTAAATGGCTATAAAATCGAACAATATTTTAGCACACACCTACATATTCAAGGACAAAAGAAATTATGTCAGATAAAATTTCTCCTGCGCTTTGTGCTGTTGCTGATAATATTGGAACCATTCGTAATAAGATCTCCGCGGCAACACTAGCATACCAAACACAAGTAGGGATGGTTGGACCAGTAACCTTGGTGGCTGTGAGTAAACGTCAGCCCGATGATCGGATTGATGCTGCTCTGACTGCAGGACAACGTGTGTTTGGTGAAAATCGTGTTCAGGAAGCCAACGGTCGATGGGCGCACCGCCGTAAATTTTATGCAGATTTAAAGTTGCACCTAATTGGTCCATTACAAACCAATAAGGTTAGTGATGCTGTGACGTTATTTGATGTCATAGAGGTTGTTGATCGGCCAAAATTGGCAAGAGCTCTCGGTGTTGAAATGTCTCGTCAGAATCGTCAGCTTGAATGTTATATTCAAGTTAACACTGGTGAGGAACAACAGAAGTCAGGCATTGCTCCCGGCGATGCTGATGATTTCATTGTTTATTGTCGTGAAGAAGCAAAGTTAAAAATTACCGGCTTGATGTGCATCCCACCAGTTGATGAAGAGGTGTCGATGCATTTTGCACTTTTAAAAACCATCGCTGAACGCAATGGTATTTTCACTTTATCTATGGGCATGAGTAACGATTTTGAGGAAGCAATCGCCTTTGGCGCTAATTCTGTTCGCATTGGATCAGCAATTTTCGGGCAACGTGAAGGTTAAACTTTTTTATTTGGAGTCATATGGCCCGTCCGATGTTTTTTTGTGGCAATATAATGTTCATTATGTGGATTGCTAGCAATGTCCAACGGTAATCTCTCTTTGACTTCAACCCCGTAACGCTCAAGCTGGCTGATCTTATCAGGATTGTTGGTAATAAGTCGCAATTGTTTGATTCCAAGTGCGTTAAGGATGCGTGCTGCGGGCAGGAAAACTCTCTCATCAGTCGCGAATCCCAGCACATGATTAGCATCAACTGTATCAAGACCTTTGTCCTGTAATGCATAGGCTCGCATTTTGTTTAGCAACCCAATATCACGGCCCTCTTGCGCCAGATATATTAATACGCCGCCGCCTTCGTTTGACATCATGCGCATCGCCGTCTGCAATTGTTCTCCACAATCACATTTTAGGCTTCCTAAAACATCGCCTGTAATACACTGCGAGTGGAGCCTTACAATGGGAGCCTCAACCTCAGCACCTGTTCCAATTAAAACGGCAAAATGATCCTCGTTTCCAATTTCCGCGCGGAACATGACAACTTCAGCATCTTCAGCGACTGCTAGGGGCACTTTCGCGCGTGCGGCAATACGGGTAATTGTTTCATCGTGGTTTTGATATGCTTCGAGATCTCTAGCCTCAAGAACAAGAATATTGTGTTCCATCGCAAATCGGTCTTGTGCTGCAATATCACGGAAAGGTAGGCGCGCAAGTAATGCAGCTGGCAACAATTTTGAGTTTCTTAACAATCGCGTTGCGTGATCTGCGAGGGAGCCGGCTCGTTCTGCGACGAGGTTAATCTTATCGTCGTGGGCGAGATGCGTGTGGCCAAAAATAAATTCGAATACACGGTCAAATTGGTGGTTAGCAAGAGCAATTGTTGCAGCTGGCCAATTTGTGCGGAGGGAACGTCCCAGACTTTTTACTCGGTTTGCCGTCAGCGCAAGAAGTGGCCCAGAGCCAGCCAGCCGGCTTAAATCCAGAATATCGTCAACATGGGCAAACTCGGCACCACGGAACAGGCCCGCTTCACCATTATTCAGTCGGAGCATGACATGGCCCCCACGATGCAACTCGGCAGCGGCACGCTCTGCTTTCATGTGGGCATTTTTTGCACGCGTATCCTGCATGATTTAGCCTCTTTATTGTTTATAGATATACAAGCAGCACAGGAATAGTTAGAATCTCCTCGTCTCGGATAAATACCCCTGTATCCAATTCGCCATGAGCCACTGATGTATTGAGTTGTGATAAAAAATGCAAGTGCTGTCCCTAAGCGAAAAAAAAGAAATGGCTTTGTCGTCACGGATTTTAATCGTTGAAAATAATTCTCTTTTTAGCGCATCATTATGCCAACAGCTGGCGTTTGAAGGATTTAAGAATGTTATTGAGGTTGGCTTTCTTGCCAATCTTGATGACATGCTTCGTGATGTGAATCCTGATTTAGTCTTACTAAGCATTCAAATGCCTGATGGGGACAGCG
>CACEJY010000079.1 GCA_902559985.1 uncultured SAR116 cluster alpha proteobacterium
CTTGCATTTGAAGGTGGCGAAAGCACATATAAATCCCTAAAGGCTGCGCTTGAGGGCGGGATTGAAGGGCGGCCGGATAACATTGTTTTCTATGCTACATCCAACCGTCGACATTTGATGCCTCGGCAAATGATAGAAAATGAACGCTCAACAGCTATCAACCCGTCAGAAACCACCGAAGAAACTGTGTCTCTATCTGACCGGTTTGGCTTGTGGATTGGATTCCATTCAATTGATCAAGATACTTACATAGAAATGATTTATGAATATATCAATTTTTTCAATATTAAAACAGATGATATTGATGTAAGGCATGAAGCATTGGCATGGTCAATCGGACGGGGATCTCGATCAGGCCGTGTCGCCTGGCAATTTATCACTCACCTTGCAGCGCGAACCAAAACATCATTACGGCGATAGCTCCGTTCGGCCAGACCTCAAGCGAGCAATGAAAAGTTATTGAACCAAATACAACAACGTGACCCAGTCAAGAAATTAGACTTCTGGGGTCAACAGGCTGACGTGATTTTCGAATTTCAAAATGTAGCTGGGGAGTTTCTACCCTACCCGATTTACCAATAGAGCCGATGGCCTGACCCAACGTAACTATGTCCCCTTCTTTCACAGCAATATCGCCAAGGTGCGCATAAGCGGTAATGATCCCGCCATCATGCTTTATCAATACAAGCCGCCCAAAGCTTTTGATATTCGACCCAACAAAGGCCACACGTCCTCTTGCGGCAGCCCCAACCGCAACCCCCTGTTTTGCCGCGATATTGACACCATCATTGTGAACGCCCCGCTGTGAGGGCCCAAACTCAGTAATAATTTCTCCCTCAACCGGCCATGTGAAGCCACTAGAAGCCCCAAGTGCGGGCGCAACAAACCGTTTACGCGGAACAGCGGCAGAGGTGGTTTTTTTGGACACGGTTTTGGGCTGCGTTACATTCGTGCCACTTATACCATCAGGAAGGCCGTTATCAAGGATGGAAAAATCCAATGTATTTGGTAATTGAAGCTGTTGTCCAACCTCAAGTTCAAAAGGCGGCGATAAACCATTTAGCTGCGCTAGCTGGTATTGACTAACAGCATAACGCTGCGAGATAACATACACCGAGTCACCATGGCGCACGACATGAGAACGACGCGGGTTAATTTTTAATACTTTGCCCAGGTGAAGTACATAAGGCGGCGATAAACCATTCGTCTCAATAATTGACTGTGGCGTTACGTTATAGCGAGTAGCGACGGCAAATAGTGTATCATTTTCACGTACTTCGACCATGCCGCCAACCGGCACAGGCTCCAGTGGTTGTCGCAGGGGTGCAACGAGTAATTCAGCGGGTGATGTCCGATTTAATGTTATATTTGGCGTCTGACATGCGGTTAATAGCAGCGCTCCACTAATAAGTATTGGCGTACAGAACCTCTGTGGGATGGAAAATAGTAGTGCTTTTCGCATTTAATCCCCTCCAATCAGTGGCACAAAGGTAACAGGCATTAACAACACACGCTCAAACCCAGTTTCATGCCGTGTCACGACCACAAGCTGTTGCAACTTGCCGTGACCCTCTGGTGCTACCATGATGCCGCCAATTTTCAATTGCTGCAACAAAATGTCGGGAATCTTATCACATCCACATGTTAAAATGATGCGATCAAAAGGGGCAGCCTCCGGCCAGCCCTTTGATCCATCGCCTAGGCGAAAGCTAACATTTGAAATGCGAAGGTCGCGAAGCCGGTTTTCAGCACCAACTAGCAACGGTTTTAGACGCTCCATCGTATAAACGCGCCTACATAAATATGAAAGAATTGCGGCCTGGTAACCACTTCCACAACCAATTTCAAGGACCAGTTCACGGCCTCGAAGCCGTAACGCCTCGGTCATACGTGCAATGACATAAGGTTGGCTTATTGTCTGATTATAGGCAATTGGCAAAGATGCATTTTCGTACGAATGGTGGCGTAGAGCTGGCGGGACAAATAATTCCCTTGGCACCTGCTCAAGAGCCCCAAGTGTCGCCGCGTCCAAAATTCCCATACCCCGCAATGTCATAATTAATTGCGCTTTGTCAGGTTGAAAATCTGGGTTCATGCTAGGTCTGTTTCAATGCTGAAAAATCTAATAATGATAGTTGACTAAAGGTCTGATGTGATGTGACATCCATCATCAATGGGGTTAGCGAAATCCAGCCCTCATTTAGAACCGCGCGATCACTCCCTGGACTGGTTTTTGGGTCGCTATGCAGTGGGCCAAGCCGGAAGTGGTTGGGTGCCTCACCACTGATAATTACATCACCCAGTTTATGTTGGTCAAGATAAGCAGCTTTCATACCCTTGATTTCGGTCGGGTTAGTTTTTGGAAAATTGACGTTCATTACAGTGCGCTGTGGAATACCCATATTGAGTATATGCCGAATCACTTTTGTGCCATAAAGGCGGCTTGCTGCATAATTAATTGGATCATCGCGGCCATAACGCTGCGAAAGTGCAATGGCTGGCACTCCAAGAAGCGATGCTTCCATCGCTCCAGCAACCGTTCCCGAATATAAAATATCATCCGCAACATTCATCCCGTGGTTAATTCCGGTTAGCACCAAATTAGGTGGAAAATCAAGAACTTGCGTCATGCCAAAAATTATGCAATCACTTGGCGTTCCCGAACATTTATATGTTTTAGGAGCCATTTCTTCAATAACCACGTCATGGCGAAGGGTAATTGAACGCGAAGCGCCAGACCGGTTTTCACTTGGCGCAATGACCCATACATCATCACTTAAATGGCCGG
>CACEJY010000080.1 GCA_902559985.1 uncultured SAR116 cluster alpha proteobacterium
TTTAAACGATTGCAGGCTTTTGAAGCTGCTTTTCATGGAAAAGCTCTACCCAAACTTGATTTAGAATATATTAAAACTGATGGACGCGTTGATAAATAGTGCTCATTATCTTTGGGGTTTGCTGATTATTTTTTTGAAATCCGGATTACCCTGTAACGCTTCCTTTATGCGACGATGTTTGAAAATGCGCAGCTCTCTACTAGGGGCTTTTAGCTGTGAATGAGTATAGAAAAAAATTTAAGTCTTGCTCCCATAACCTGATGGGAATGCTGTCGCAGAATTCTATCTGACAAGTGTGGTATATCGACACGGTTTTAAGTTAATTTTGGAATTTGTTGACACAGCCTTCATGCGGTATTGCACGATGTTGACTTCTCATAAATTTGAGAAAATTTACGATGAACGTGAAATTGGCGGATCGTCAACTCAAGGTGGATCAGATGAGTGTTACACCGCTCAAGACATTGGCCTCTATACTTAAACGATTTATGAATTTTATCCAAAGAAGCAAAATCAGGTTAAAGTATGAGGATGTCGACTCTTTTTATCATGCACCCGGTTTAATTTTTTTTGGTGTCATTCCCCACCCCTGGCACGACATGGGGTGACTTGATCATTCGTAAAAATACTGTATTCCATGAACTTTTGTGATGATTTTCAATGAGACTCGTATTTAGCAGAAAAGGTTTCGATAGCAGTGCTGGCGGCTTTCCTAGTCCAATAACAAATGGAAAACCAATTAGTCTTCCAATTCCATATCAAAGTAGCAATGTCTCATATCAGCATTTGAATCTAGGAAGAATTGTAAATGATCTGACTGGCGGAAAACTCACTGAGAGAGATTTTTGTCATAACGACCCGGATTTAGAAATGGGTGCATTTGGACAAGTCTCCTCAGCACAGTCACACCTAAATAACCAAAATGTTGGCGCTGGGGATCTTTTTTTGTTTTTTGGTTGGTTCAAAGAAGCAGAACTTGTGGGTTGTAATTATTTATACAAGAACGATGCCTTAGACCATCATAGAATTTTTGGTTGGATGTTTATTGATCAAAAATTTAAAGTAGGATCCGAAACGGAAGAATTTAGGCGTAAATTCACAAAATATGCAAATCATCCACACGCAAATGGTAAATGGGGCCCAAACAACACTATATACCTTGCTCCTGAAACTTTCTCTCTGTTTGGGGAGTATACTATTAAAGGTTTTGGAAATTTTTCACTTTCTAAGCGAACATTGCTCACCAATGAAAACGCTACGAGTAAAAGGTTCTGGAATGTGCCAGACTGGTTAAACCCAGCAAAAGGTGGTTGCATACCAACCTACCACAATGAAAGATGTTACATTGATGGATTGCTCAAAACTGCCGGTCGTGGTCAGGAATTTGTGTGCCATCCTCGTCAAAACAATACGTTCAAGGAATGGTTGTTAGACCTTTTCAGTGAAGAAATAAATAAGCACAATCACAACCCAAAACACGAAACAAGAAATTAACCAGCTTCAATAACACTCTCCCACTTACCTAGATCAAACTATCACGCAATATCGGCCATGGATAACTAAACGGGCGAGATTAGTTTGTTAGGGACCTAAACTCAAGGGCCATCAGTAGACTATATTGATCCGACCACACCAATTGAGATCGAGATTTCTGGTTTTTTGATGCATTGCCTCTTTTCCTGAAGGGTCTTAATATGCCGCCGGCGTGATGAAGCATTTTCACCAAGATTTTTTGCAAATTCAAATTCATTTGCCAGCGCACGGCAGTCAAGAAGGTCGTCACCTTCTCTGACAAGAATCGACTTGTCCGGTTTTGTACACGCAATCAGTAACAAAAAACTTAAAACAATCACTAATATTGAGTTAGTCATCTTCTTACCCAGTCAGTTACCGGTTATTTCAGACCATGTATAACATCATTTAGCGACCGCTGGGTGGATTAAAGTGTCGCAACTAATGGCCCCATTGCTCATTAGTGAGTTTTCCAAGTACTGGTAGCGTATGCTACCCATAATTTTGGCGAAATATTGTATTCGTATTAGCCGTTTACGAATCTATATGTGATTTTGTTCGGCTGTCCAGGCGACAACAAGACCGACGATTCACGTAACCGCAGATTTGATCTTGTCATATTTACCAACGTTCTTTTACTCAAAACTTTTTACATCTCTTTTCAAAAAACACATCTCCTGATAACCTTGCCTTGGAGGTGTGTGATGCAGAGCAAAAACCCAGAGGACATAAAGCACGTTATATATATCTCACGGCCAACTCATTTTGACCATATTGTCTTAGAAGACATATTACAAACATCAAGATCAAATAACCCACAAAACGGAATTACTGGAAATTTGATTTATCATTCAGATTTATTTCTACAAATACTGGAGGGTCCGCCTAAAGCAATAAACAACCTGTACAGCAAAATTCTGTCTGACAGTCGACATAATGATATCATAAAATTACGTGACTCTGAGTTTCCTAAGAGGCTTTTCGCCTCTTGGGCAATGAAAAACGATGGTTATCAGAGTTGGATGTTATCAAGACATGAAATAAATAAGTTTAATGCAGATGAGGCACTGTCATTATTTGATAAACTGGCTAGAGAAACAGACCAATTTTTGTCTTAAATTAACAAGGCTCCCGATACGTGAACACCATGAGCAGACGATGACAAGGCTGAACATCAAGCCTCAAACGCAATCAGATCACAGATCGCGGTCGTTCTAGACCTTAAAGATCTGGGACACTTCGTTTT
>CACEJY010000081.1 GCA_902559985.1 uncultured SAR116 cluster alpha proteobacterium
TGGAAACTGCTCAAACATACGAGATGGAAGCCCAACCAAATCCATTGTAGTCAACACTCTTTTTTGCCAGCTTTCAGGGTTTTTATCTCCTTGCACCAAGAGTGGCAGTTGAATAATTGACCCTATTGTTTTTCTAGGATTAAGCGAGGAATAAGGGTCCTGAAAAATTGGTTGAACAAGTTTTGCAAGATTTAATCTTGAAATTTCGTTTATTTGCATACCACAAAGCTTGATTGTTCCCTCATCCGGTTCCAAGAGGCCAAGCATTATTTTAGCTAATGTAGTTTTGCCACAGCCGGACTCACCTACCACGGCTAACGTTTCTCCCCGATTGACATTGAGCGATACCTTATCAACAGCCCTCAACACCTCTTTGCCTCGGAATAGCCCGCGCGATATTTTAAAATCTTTGGTCACACCCCTTGCTTCAACCATCAAATCAGACATCAGCTGGCCTTTCGCTTGTCAAAATTATACGATTTTTTTAAGCAGACCTCGCAACAAAACCGTATTAAATGAGTTTCTGATCCCTTGACCTTATAGGTTTTTGATGTATCAGAAGCAGAGGCAAGCATAATATCTGCGCCATCTAAACGCTCATTTGTATCACCCCACCGACCATCAAATCGACAACCCTTGAAATCTCCAACTAAAGACGGAACCATGCCAGGTATTGAGCCCAGTGGTTCGCCACGTTTTATTTTTCCTGGAACAGGAATACAACTCAGCAAGCCGCGAGTATATGGATGCGAAGGATTATCAAAAATATCAAAAACACTTCCCTCTTCGACGATCTGGCCAGCATACATAACAGCTACTCTGTCAGCTATATTCGCCACAACTCCCAAATCATGCGTTATGAAAATTAAACCAACGTTAAAATCCTTTTGCAGACCCTTCATAAGCTTAAGTATTTGAGCCTGTATCGTCACGTCCAAAGCAGTTGTTGGTTCATCTGCAATAATCAATTCGGGCTCACATAATAAAGTCATTGCTATCATGACGCGCTGGCGAAGCCCCCCAGAAAGTTGGTGCGGATACTGACGCAGACGCTTTTCCGCAGGAACGATGCCTACTTTCTCTAGCATCTGAATTACAAGCGCTTTGGCCTCAGAGCCAACTATATTTCTGTGCCTCGATAACGTTTCGAGCATCTGATTCTCAACGGTAAAAGATGGGTTTAAGCTGGACATCGGTTCTTGAAAAATC
Organism: uncultured SAR116 cluster alpha proteobacterium; assembly: GCA_902559985.1. Classification (GTDB taxonomy): domain Bacteria; phylum Pseudomonadota; class Alphaproteobacteria; order Puniceispirillales; family Puniceispirillaceae; genus UBA3439. The sequence goes on from CACEJY010000081.1 coordinate 1,210, forward strand.
ATGCCCATTTTGTTGCCTCTAACGTTGGACATTTGTTTCTCAGAGAAATTCAGAATATTTTCGTCACTAAGTGACATTTTATTAACGGTGCGGATGGCTTTCGTGGGCAAAAGATCCATTATTGCCAGGGACGTTAGGGATTTTCCACAACCTGACTCACCGACAATACAAAGTGTTTCTCCTTGTTCTACATGGAGGCTGATATTGTCCACGGCGTGCAACATACCCCCAACAACCGGAATTTTAATTGATAAGTTTTCTACATCCAGCACACGTTTTGACACTGCCCGCTCCTCAATTTCTGTTTTCTGGTGCTGTAATGTCACGAACGCCATCACCCATCAGATTAATGGCAAGCACCAGGAGAAATAACGCCACCCCCGGTATAGTGATCAGCCAAGCTTCAAACAACATCATGTCTTTTCCTTCTGAAACCATAAGGCCCCAAGAAGGTAAGGGTGGTTGGACGCCAAGACCAAGAAATGAGAGGGCGGCTTCAAGGATAATCGCATGTGCCATTTCTAGGGTCGCGATGACAATCAGATTATTCACAACATTGGGCATAATTTCTGTCATCAAAATCCGTTTTGTTGAACAGCCAACAGCCTGCGCAGCAGCTACATAATCCATTGATCTAATCTGTAAAGTGGACGACCGCATAACAACCGCAAACCGATCCCATAATAGCAATCCCAAAACGGTAATAACGACTTGCAATGAACCTCCAACAATCGCAACCACCGCCAAAGCCACAAGCACGACCGGCATAGACAGGCGAACTGTAATCAAAAAGGTCACCACCATGTCAACGCGTCCGCCAAAATAACCGGCCATCACGCCCATCACTGTTCCAATAAGTCCGGAAATTAGCGCGGCGCCAAATCCAATCAAAAGTGAAATTCTTGCGCCATAGATTAATCGGGATAAATAGTCTCTCCCTAAATGGTCTGTTCCAAGCACATGATCCCAAGTACCACGACTATCCCAGACAGGAGGTATTAATCTCCCTAACAGGTTTTGTTGATAAGGATCATGGGGAGCTAATATAGGAGCTAGCAACGCCACCAATACGATCGCAAGAACAATAAACGCTCCGATCATGACTCCCTGATGACCAGTAAATCTAGTGTAAATCGATTCTTTTGTAACAGTTGTTGTCACTGTGCTGTCATTGCTCATTACTTATTTAATCCTTATCCGAGGATCTAACCAAGCGTTGAGGAGGTCGGCAAAAAATGTCAAAACGATATAAAAAAGTGAAAAGACCAAAATCAACCCCTGAACAGTTGGCAAGTCATTCCGTGTGATCGACTCCCAGGCAAGAAATCCTGCACCATGCAACGCAAAAATAGTTTCAACAACAATTGATCCACCCAACATAAATCCAAATTGCACTGCAGCTAAACTGACAACTGGAATGATTGCATTCCTTAGTGCGTGTTTAAAAAGCACGACTGGAGGGCGTAAACCTTTTGCTCGAGCTGTTCGGATATAA
>CACEJY010000082.1 GCA_902559985.1 uncultured SAR116 cluster alpha proteobacterium
TAAAGCGTGTTGCGAAACTGATGGCTAATAATCGGCCTGGCACATTTATTTGGTGTATGGGCGGTACGCAACACACAAATGGCAATAACAACACTCGCGCTTACTGTGCATTCCAGTTAGCTCTGGGGAACATGGGTGTGTCGGGAGGCGGAGCTAACATTTTCCGCGGTCATGATAATGTGCAAGGTGCGACTGACTTCTGTATTCTGTCTCATTCGTTGCCGGGCTATTACGGCCTCTCAGCCGGGGCTTGGAAGCATTGGTCGCGTGTTTGGGGCGAGGATATTAATTGGCTCAAAGGCCGTTTTGCTTCATTAAAAGGCAAAGATGGGAAAACTAAGAGCCTTATGAATATGAAAGGTATCCCGGTCAAATAATACGAGGCAAATGGCAAGATTTCGCCTCTACCCACACCAATAAAAAGATTTACATATTCGTTTCTGATTGACTCATTATCCAGCCTTTTGGCTAAATGCGCCAATGTCACGCACGCATTCCCAATGGGCGTGCCGTCACCTTTAAGGTCGGCAACCTCTTGGATAAGAGCATCACTGGGCTCTGTGCGAAGAAGGCTCGCGAGGAAACTATACATATTAGCCCTCAAAACATCTTCTTCGCAGACTTCTAAAACTTTCTCGTTACTTTGAACTATAATGCAGCCCTCTTTTTTCCTAAGTTCTCTTTCGATATAATAGTCGAGTTTTTAAGTCTGATAGAGTTTATTTAAATTACATAGATTATTTATTACACCCAATAGATATTAGCTAACATAGAGATTTTGTTGGTGCAACTGAATCACCACATAAAATAAAAAAAAAATAACGAAATTAACGTATTAATAATCATTATTAACTACAGTTAATAATGATTATTAATATTAGGAAAGCTGGTTAAAAAGTTCAAAAAGGTTTTAGTTTCTCTCAACAAAAACTTTTTCATATTCAAGAACCGATTTTGTTCCTCACAAATACCATGCGAGACGGACGTGCCATGTTTTTACTATTTTGCTCCTCTCGCTCCGGCTTTGAAATAACTTCATCATTTTTACTTTCTTCTGAAACGTCTCGAAAAGGTTTAACATCATCAGAAACGCCAACTTTCTCGGCCGATTGTCGATTTGGCACAGTAGTATTCTTTTCATTTTCATTTTCATTTTCAGTTTCGATAATCTGAGGCACCGAAATATCATTCACAGGCAAAATATACTCCTGAACACCAACCCCGCTTATCCCGATAGCATTATCCTTAAAAACAGCGCCATCGTCGTATTCATCCAGCGTTTTGTCGACAAGCTGTTCAGTCTCAACTTCACTGTTTAAAGTTTCACTTTCTGCAGCTTCACTGTTTACAGTTTCACTTTCTGCAGCTTCAGTGTCTGGGGTTTCACTTTTTGCAGCTTCGCTGTTTACAGTTTCACTTTCTGCAGCTTCAGTGTCTTGGGGTTCACTTTCTGCAGCTTCAGTGTCTGGGGTTTCACTCTCTGCAGCTTCATCCGCGTCTTGGGCTTTCTTCTTATATCCCTGTCCAACCTGATAGGCCGTCTGCATACCTTCCATAACGGTAGCCGCATCAGTATAATCTTCGCCATATTCAACCATTTCACAGACATGACCAAACAAAGGATTTAAGCGCCACAAACGTCGCAACGCCATCTGCCGTAAACGCTCAGGGAGATCGCCATCCAAAAATTGAGTGAGGTCGCTCTCATCTGCCAAATCCTCTGGATCGGGCAGTTCATATTTTTCCAATAATTCTTGATCCGACAGTTTGGCCTCTTCGCCGTTATCCAACTCACCTTCACTAACTTCTTTGATGGTTGGGGCAGGTTTTTCATCAGCCACCAATTCACCTTTGGCAATTTGGGCTTTTCGTGCTGACCAGCGTGACAAAAAACTATCATCGCTCTTTTTTTTATCCTGTTTTGTCGGACGATCCATCAACTTATCCTTGTTCTCAACAAATCTATTCCAGGCAACAATACAAAGATGTAACCTGCAAATACCTCAATGACAATCGCCACCTTCTACCTTTGACGGCGGTTTTTTTACACGCGTTCATTGTTTTTTTATACGAGGATCTGCGTACCCCCTATCTTCACCAACGACACGAGCGTTATCACGTTTTCTTTTTTTAAACGGTTCAGGCTTGAAGTGAAAATCAACAAAGTCTTTTACAAAAACTGCGATAGGGCCCCGCAAGGGCAGCTTTTCAACTTGATCCTCACCACAATCCTCATAATCTTGGATATTGTAGGGTGAGAGGCTGATTTCCGCTAAATGTATATCAATCTCTGCGCCATCATACTCATCATCATCTTCATTTTTCCTAAGGACAGCATATATCGACGGTTCTGCTGACGCGAGGTTATCCGCATATGCCTCTGCCTCTGCGCGATGCAAGTCGAGTGATGCCTCAGCTGAAAACAGTGCGGCTTTTACTTCACCGGATCCTGCTCGCCGTAAGGGCTCAAAATGAATATCGTTGCTTGGCGGGTAGCCGTCACCGGCACTCAAATTTAGGGGAACAAGATCATGAATGACCCATCGATGGCTCTCCCAAGCGTTATTGATCAATTGCTTTTCAATGATTAACCTCACCCCATAAAGCACATGTCTGTTATCTGCTTTTATCAACTCTGCCAACGTCATTT
>CACEJY010000083.1 GCA_902559985.1 uncultured SAR116 cluster alpha proteobacterium
ACCAGTAAATGCAACCAAACCTAGAAGAGTGCCTAACCAGCCAATATATACTGCGCCCTGACCGAAGTTCTTAATATGCCTTTCTGGGTTATTCTTCATAACCAAGAAACCAATCGCTCCTCCAAAAACAAATAAGAAGCTGGGAATATCAAAATACAAGTGAATACCCACTGTGGCTGCAGTGCCAAGTAAAGTTCCCAAACAAATTGCTAATCCTAGTAGTTTCATTGCTGAATAACTTTTGTTTTTAAAAAAAATCAATAAGCTTTGATCACTTCATTTTAAAAGCTTCATACCTCTATGCGTTAACCCCGCCCTCATGGATAATAAAATCTGCAAGCTCCATAACACCGTCTTCTTTTCGCATTGAGCCAAAAACAAACGGCCTTCCATTACGCGCGGCGGCGGTGTCTTTCCGCATCAATTCAATGTCCACACCAACGTGCGGTGCCAACTCTATCTTGTTAACTAAAAGCATGTCTGATTTTGTCAGCGCCGGGCCTTTTTTGCGTGGTATATCTCCACCCATGCAAACATCAATCACATAAACTGTAAGGTCGGCTAGTTCAGGGCTGAATGTTGCTGCTAAATTATCACCGCCAGACTCAATTAGAATAACATCTAAATCTGGAAAATTAGCGCGAAGATCAGCAACTGCTGCTAAATTAACTGATGCATCTTCGCGAATTGCCGTGTGCGGACATCCCCCCGTTTCAACACCGCGAATACGCTCAATGGGCAGCGCTTGAACCCTCATTAAATATTCAGCATCTTCGCGTGTATAAATGTCATTGGTAATCACCCCCATGGAAATACGCGGGGCAAGATTTCGGCAAAGAGCTTCGGTCAGACTGGTTTTTCCTGCTCCAACTGGCCCACCAATGCCCACTCGAAGAGGTCCGTTGCGACGCGCAGTTTTTCGTCTGAAATCACCAGATATTTGCTCTTTATTTGTTAAATTTGAAAATGTCATGTTCGATAAATCCTCGGCTCTAAAGTTTCATGGAGGATAGCTGCATGATCCGCCAATAAAGCGTAGCCTCCAATATCATTCAGTGGTGCCATTGTTGCCTCTTCAGCAACAGCCGTTATAACAGGCATTAAATGAGCCAGCATAATCTGTCCATCGGACTGTCCAAGAGGTACAGACCGCACCGCCACCGAAATCAAATTAGTCACAAAACTTTGCAAAAAAAATGTAACGCTAAGAGATAATTCGCAACCGAGACGCTGAGTTGCTATGCCAAGAGAAACTGGATAGGCAACAGGGAGTAAAAGTTCCATATCCACATGATAAATTTCTTTGACAATACGGGTAAAATTAGCACCCAGTTCACGGCTTTCCTGCGCCCGTTCAGCGCCTGCTGATAGTGCAAAGGCAAGCTCGTTTATCTCTTTAACTTTCGTATTGGGCTCAACTTTCTCACATTTGAGATTTTTAAAATCCGTAAGCACCGCTTTATGACTATTTGCCATTAGGATCGCATCGTTGCGCCCGCTGCCACCAATAAGACAGGTCTCGATCCAATCACAGGATGATTCAAAATCACGAATAACGCCAGCGTTGATCGCCATCTCCATTCCGTGAGAATAAGAAAACGCTCCAACAGGAAAAGCCGGAGAAAACATTGCGGCCAATAACTGTATTTGATGCCCAGTATTGAGACTATTGATACCTAGATTGCGGGCCATTCGGGAATTGTCAGTCAGCTTTGTCATAACGATTGTCCATCACTGACTGTATTCCCTCAAGAGTGGCTGTGATCATGGCCATGCGTGCGGCCAATACCATAGGCGCCGCCCTCAGGGTTAAATGGAGCCATAACCTTGACCAAATTAGCCCCAAGTCGAATTAACAAATCTTCTAGTACATGGTCACAGCGAATAATTAAATGATCAGGCCTAATTTCACATGGGGTATGCCGATTACCAATATGCCAAGCAATCTTCGCGATCGCTTCATGACGGATTTCTACAACCGCTTCAATCTTGGCTTGAATTATAATCTGACGTCCATCCTCCAGTACAAACGCATCGCCCGCATCAAGCGAAACCGTCTCTACAAGATCAACCATAAACCCATTTCCGCAGTCTGTCATAAGCCGTTTTCGGCGCAAAAACCGAGCTTCAAAATCTAACGTGATAAGCATATCACCATCGCGCCGAACAACATCGCGGTGTATGTGAGTTGCATTTAACAACATAGTATCGCTCACTTGAATCATTTTTTGATCCCGTTTTAAAAAAGAAAGTAGCGCTGTGCCATTGGCAGTTCACTCGCTGGTTCACAAGTCAACAGAACGCCATCAGCACGCACTTCATAGGTTTCAGGATCAACATCAATGTCAGGGCAATAGCTATTATGAAACATATCAGCCTTTGAAATATCGCGTGTTTGTCTAACTGGTAATGTGGATTTAGCTAGACCCAGTTGTGTTTTTATGCCTTTGGCCTGGGCTGCATCACTGACAAAAGTAACAGACGAATGTTCAATCGAACGACCAAAGCTAGCGAACATTGGGCGGGTATAAATAGGTTGAGGTGTTGGAATCGAGGCATTTGGATCGCCCATCTGGGCCACTGCTATACTGCCACCAAGCAACACCATTTCAGGCTTCACACCAAAGAATGACGG
>CACEJY010000084.1 GCA_902559985.1 uncultured SAR116 cluster alpha proteobacterium
CATTCACTGCCGTGGTGAGCGTCATCGGTAGATTCTGTCCGCCAAATTTTTCGGCAGCTTCCATCGCTGTCCAGCCGCCCTCACCCATCGCAGCATAGGCATCACAGAACCCCTCAGGAGTTCTAACCTCTCCATCATCAAGGCGCTTGGCACCTGTCGTATCCGCGCTGTGGTTTAGTGGCGCAATCACATTGCCAGCAAGTTTGCCAGCTTCTTCTAGCACAGCGTCGGCAAGTTCGCGGTTTACATCATCATTGCCGATGTCCGCCATTAAGTTATCGAAACTGATAACACGATCTAACAGGAACTGATAATCCTCAAGTGGTGCTTTATACATTATAGAGGCTCCAATTTGACTCACGGGACGTGAAATAAAAAAAGATAAATCCTTTAGATTATGGTTTTGCGTCGATAACTACACTAATGCCTTGTCCGCCACCGATGCACATTGTCGCCATACCATAACGCCCATTGATGCGATGTAATTCATGGATCAGCTTGGTCATTATAATTGCACCGGTCGCGCCAACGGGATGGCCGAGCGCAATCGCACCACCGTTGGGATTTACTCGTGCTGTATCAAGATTTAATTGGCGTGATACGGCACAAGCTTGCGCCGCAAAGGCTTCGTTACTCTCAACGAGATCAAGGTCATCAACACTTAAGCCCGCTCGTTCCAATGCCATTTCACTGGCGGGCACTGGTCCCATGCCCATGATGCGCGGCGGCACCCCCCCAAATCCATAGGCAATAATTCGTGCTAAAGGGGTTACTTTATGCGTTTCTAATGCAGCGCTATTTGCTAGCACGAGTGAAGCCGTGCCATCGTTGATCCCAGATGAGTTGCCTGCGGTAACTAACCCATCCTTGGTAAATGCAGCGCGCAAACTGGCAAGGCTTTCAATGGTAGTTTCAGCGCGAATAAATTCATCATTATCAAAAGTAACTGTCTTACGTCGAGCGGTTAGTTCCAAAGGGGTAATTTGGCTTTTGAAATATCCAGCTTCACTTGCATGGGCGGCGCGGGACTGCGACTGCGCTGAGAACTGATCCATATCCTCGCGACTAATACCATAATCAGCGGCAATATTTTCAGCAGTGATGCCCATGTGTCCAATTCCAAAGGGATCATGCAAGGCACCGGTCATCATATCAATGACATTCGAGTCACCCATGCGAGCCCCCCAGCGTTGTGCCGGTAGGACATAGGGACCGCGACTCATCACTTCAACGCCGCCTGCTAATGCCGTGTTGCAATCGCCAAGCTTGATGAGTTGGGTTGCGCTGACAATTGCCTGAAGGCCGCTTCCACATAGTCGATTTACCTGAAAGGCTGGTGATGTATCGGGTAAACCAGCCCCAATAGAAATACAACGCGGCGAGTACATATCGCGAGGTTCGGTATGAATCACATGACCATAAGCGGCATGCTGGATCGCATCTACAGGTAGGCCAGATTTTTTAATCGCGTCTTTTGCAACAGGGATGGCGAGATCGATTGGCGAAGTATCTTTCAAGCTGCCACCATAGCTACCAATGGCTGATCTTTGGGCCGCTAAAATGAAAATTTCAGTCATGGTGACTCCCTGGTCCATTCATTTGAATTAATGTTCTTTTGCCCAATTCAATGGCCCGCCTCGAAAACCAGGAAACCCAATACCAAAAATCATTCCAGCATCTGCGCTATCAGCAGAGTCAACAACCTGTTCATCCACCGCCTGTCGGCATTCCTCAATCATGGGGGTTAACATGTTTTTAGCTATTGTGGTCATGACGCTTGGATCTTGTGATTGACGCGCACGGATAGCTTGGTTTCCGTCCCATTCATAAAAACCGCTCCCGGATTTCCGACCAATTGTACCAGCCTTACATTTCTCGTCGAGTAATGTTTTTGCGGCTGGAGCAATGCCAAGCACGATGCCAGCATCAAGGCAGACATCCAGTCCAATCTGATCGGCGAGTTCGACTGGCCCCATTGGCATACCAAAATCAACTAAAGCCTCATCGATATGGTCGGCGTTTTCTCCTCTAGCCACGGCCTCAATCGCCTTGAAAATATAGGGTAGCAAAGCGCGATTTACTAAAAAGCCTGGAGCTGATTTACAGCGAACTGGCATTTTACCAATCTGGCCAGCAAACTGCATTCCGCGGTTAACCATATCTTGATCTGAATATTTTGACCAGATCACCTCGACCAGAGGCAGAACTGGAACAGGGTTGAAGAAATGCAGCCCGATTAGGCGTTCCGGTGCGTTTAGTGCAGTGGCAATATCCTCGAGCGGAATAGCCGAGGTATTTGTTGCCAAAATTGCACCAGTTTTACAAACATTTTCTAGATTTTGGAAAACAGCCTGTTTGACATCTAACTTTTCAGCAACTGCTTCGATGATTAGATCTGCATCGGCTGCACCGTGGCCATCAGGATCGGACCGAAGACGTTCTAACGCTGCAGCA
>CACEJY010000085.1 GCA_902559985.1 uncultured SAR116 cluster alpha proteobacterium
TGTCGATTGCCAGTTGCTGTAACAAAAATATCGGCTTTTGATGCGGCTTGTTCCATTGTTACGACTTCATAGCCTTCCATGGCGGCCTGTAACGCACAGATTGGGTCAACCTCGGTAACCATAACGCGGGCACCGCCCTGACGGAGCGATGCAGCCGAACCCTTGCCAACATCGCCATAGCCTGCAACAACGGCGACCTTTCCAGCCAGCATAACATCGGTTGCCCGACGAATGCCATCAACGAGGGATTCTCGGCAGCCATAAAGATTATCGAACTTTGATTTTGTAACTGAGTCATTTACATTGATTGCAGGGAATGGAAGCCCACCCATTTCGGCCAATTGATAGAGACGAAGCACACCGGTTGTAGTTTCTTCTGATACACCCTTCAACGCATCACGCTGTCTGGTAAACCATCCCGGGCTGGAGGCAAGACGACGTTGCAGCTGTGCTTTTAAATATTCTTCTTCCTCTGAAACCGGGTTAGCTAATACATCCTCGCCCGCTTCAGCGCGGGCGCCGAGCAGGATATACATTGTGGCGTCCCCACCATCGTCAAGAATGAGATTAGCCGTCTGCCCATTTGGCCAATCAAAAATACGATCCACGTATTCCCAGTACTGAGCAAGAGTTTCACCTTTTACGGCGAAAACGGGAACGCCAGATTTTGCAATAGCCGATGCGGCATGATCCTGCGTTGAAAAAATATTGCAGCTCGACCAGCGGACATCGGCGCCGAGTGCATCAAGAGTTTCAATCAAAACTGCCGTTTGCACAGTCATATGTAAGCAACCGGCAATACGAGCCCCTGCCAATGGCTTAGCTACGGCAAATTCATCACGAAGCGCCATCAGACCGGGCATTTCAGTTTCAGCAATCGATAGTTCTTTTCGGCCCCAATCAGCTAAATCGATATCTGCAACCACATAATCCTGCGCCATTTTAAAACCCTATCGATGTTTTTGGAAATTTACAGCGCACTCATAACAAATTAAGACTTCCTTTGAAAGCACTATGTGCAGCGCGATCATAACTCCCTTATTTCAAAACCCAAAGGGAAGCACACTAACTAGCCATTTCCTCAAGCTCACGGTGATGAAGATGGATCGGATGGCCTTGCGCCTCCATCCACTTTGCTATTTTTGCAGCGGCCCAAACTGAGCGGTGCTTTCCACCTGTACAGCCGAAAGCGAGAGTCAAATTTGGCCGCCCGTCTGCCTTCATCCGGTCAAGCATTAATGTCAGCATTTCTTGCAACTGATGCAAAACCATATTTGCTACCTTATCTTGTGCCAAAAAGGCTGCTACAGCATTATCTCGGCCATTAAGTTCGCGCAACGCATCATCCCAATACGGATTTTTAGCAAAACGCATATCAATTATCTGATCGGCAGTTTCAGGCAAACCATGCCGGTAGGAAAAAGACAAAATATGAATCGGCATCGGCGCAGCCTCGGCAAGCTGTAGGGACTCCAGCATGGCACGACGCAGATCTGCTGGGGCTAAGCCACTACTGTCAATCACAATATTGGCCAAGGCCTCAACATCTCTCATACGCCTCATATCGGCGCGAACAGCTGTATCGAGGTCGAGGTCCTGACCTAGCGGATGTTGCCGCCTCGTCGCATTATACCGACGCATCAAATCGACTTGATCAGCACTGATAAAAAGCATTTTAAAGCCGTCACCAAGGCGCCTGGCAAGAGCATGCACTAATCGCGCAACGGCATCCGCTTCAAAACCGCTAGTCCGAGCATCAAGCCCTATTGCAATTGAACGTCCTCCAGTCTCCACCTCAAGAGCAATCAAAGGGTCAACTAGGGCAAGTGGCAGATTATCCACGGCGGTAAAGCCATAATCCTCTAATATTTTCAACGCTGTTGAATGGCCAGCACCTGACACGCCGGTGACCAAAACAAGTTTTACAGGTGATTCAGCTTTTGACATTGGAATACGTTACACCAGAGATTGGAAAAAAGCAGCACTAGCTTTCTAGTGGTAAGGCTAGCCGGAAACATGCCCCTCCTCCAGGGTGGTTGTGCGCTGTCAACTGGCCATTATGCGCACTGACAATTTGCCGCGCAATCGACAAGCCAAGTCCCGAATGTTCGCCGAACCTCTCATCACTTGGTCGTTCTGAATAAAACCGATCAAACACAGTTTCCAGTTTTGTTTCGGGAATACCGGGTCCCGTATCAATTATATCCAAAATTATAGTGTTGCTGCTTTCTTGGCGGCGCAATATAAATTTAACCGTGCGCCGCTTGGGGCTAAAAGAAATAGCATTGCTGAGTACGTTATCAAGTACCTGAACGATGCGGCTTTCATTTACTCTCAGCATGAGAGGTAATTCTGGCATATCAAAATGCAGTTTATGCTCGCTGTAAGTCTGGCTCCGCAACTGCACGAAATTATGGATCAGGGTGGCAAAATCCACCAAAATCAGATTT
>CACEJY010000086.1 GCA_902559985.1 uncultured SAR116 cluster alpha proteobacterium
GGTGTGGAGAGGTGGCAGAGTGGTTGAATGTGGCGGTCTCGAAAACCGTTGTACGTGCAAGCGTACCGAGGGTTCGAATCCCTCTCTCTCCGCCAACGCTAAAATACGGCCACCCCTCAAATAACTGCCGAAACTGACGCAACGGAACGTCATTAGTAATTGGTTGTGTGATGATTCCGAATAGTAATTTGTAAATTATCGTTTTAGGTTCTCCGCTTCCAACGCTTCTCTGCAAAATTTTTGCTTTAAGTATGGCCTATGCTTCTGCCAACCTACACTCTATTGTTACATCTATTTTTCGATTTGTTTCGATATTTTCATGTGGATAGTGCAATTTTTGCACAGCCGTTAGAGATTTATAACTCTATGACGCACCATATTTTTCCGGCATATGTGGGGCTCAAGATAGTGTCCACCCAAGATTACTAACTTGTTTCTCCGTTGATAGAGCAGCCCCTCTGACACCTCCCCCCGCAGAGGGGCTTCCCCTTATTGACGCAGAAAAATTAGTTGGAAGAAATGCAAAAATCTTTGGGCGACAGAATGAAAATGAGCTTGATTAAGTGTAGCAGTGTAAAATTCACAAGTATTGTATAGTTGTGTGCTAAGTTTTGAATAGCATCGCATACCATTGATAAGAAGTAGGAGAATACGGTTACATCAGAAAGGAACCAAAATGCTATTTTACGTTAAATACCAAGTAGACCGTGACAAACAATCTGATACGCAAGCCTTTTTTGCTAATATGAGCGAAGAGGAGCGAGCAAAAGAAATTCCTGATGGAGTCAACCTTGTCGGACGCTGGCATGATTTACCCAACGGCTGGGGAGTGGCAATCGTTGAAGCAGAATCCCAAGAGGCCATGACTGGTTGGGCGATGTCTTGGTCAGGTGCCTGCACATTCCCGGTAATAACACCTGTGGTTGACGATGATACCGGAACCAAACTGCTCAAACAAATGCAGGAATGAAGCCGAAAGGTGAGTTAAAGATATGTCTAGGTACTAGATTTATAATATTACAATAAACCGAAGGAAAAAAATTATGTCCTTACACAAAAAACTTATGCAAGTATGTAATGACAGAGACTTGAGCAGTTACCTTGATATGCTACACGATGATTTCACTGTGGTATTTCACAAGTCTGGAAATTCGTTCTCAAAAGAAGAATGGTCTTCAATGGTAGCTGGTATGTTTGATAACGAAAAATTCGTTTTTGAGTCATCCCGCTGCGTATATGAAAACAGTGAAATTATGGTTGACCACAGCTTTATGTCTTATCCAGACGGAACTAGAGAAGCTGTTATGTTAGTCGCAAAACTTAAGGACGGTAAAATACTGCATATAGAAACTGGAGCCACATCGTTAGATTAATTACTTCTGCTAAGTTCATTAGTTGTGAGCCTAAAAAGTGAGGCAGTCAAAGTGGTTAGTTTCAAAAGCAAATGTGCCGCTCTTCAGGGGCTGTTAGGGAAGGAATATAACAAATGCCGGAAACCGTAATTAGTTTCACCACCATAGAGTTTCCGAATGAAGAAATGATGGAAAAGACATACGACATATTTCACGAGGAAATGAAGTCATTGGCGGAGAAACTTAGACCTGCGGGTATGATTAGATTTCATTCAAGTCGGCTTTTTCTTCCAGAAGACAAGTTAATGTTTGGGAATTGGCTTGAATATCGTGATATGGAAGCGTTCAAAGCGTGTGATGCTATTTGGCAAAAGAATGGTGAAGAGTTTGCCAAGAAATATGGAGACATGTTTTCTGATATAAAATTTGTTTCCTACCGTGGCCAAGTTTTTGAAGATTGGTCTTAAAGAATTAAATCACGAATTAGGTGAGTGATGAAAATTCGCTCGCTACCCAACCCGCACATCTCCTGATAGCACTATCATTGTATACAGGAATTAATCTTCGTTAGGGGCATTTCAAGATCCGTATCTAAGTTCAGGTATAACTTGTTATTTTATGGGCAGAGAGGCGCGGTCAACTTTTGTCCTACAACCCTTACTCCACCCCTCTCACGACTGCCAATTTTAACTGAACCATATCTTTCGCTAAAGATTGGTGGCAGTGGTCTTCCATTAGGTGAGGCAATCCAAAGTCTTAACAAATGCCGCTTTCTCTCCTCGTCTGGCCAATCTTCAAAATCAGTTCGGTCATGTAATATTTGATGATTATGTAAAATCTGAATGTCACCAGGTTTAAATTCCATGTGAAGGTTGATAGAGGAATCGTTTGCCAATTGATCAAACATATTCAACGCTTGAGTTTGTATTTCAGTCAGTGCAGGCACTGCTGTGAAACGACGTGCGGACTCTATATACCGACGAGTATAAAGCGTGGATAAACGGCCTTTGAACCAATTAAATATCGGCATGCGGTAGTAACCCAGCTTTCCTGGCGGAATTTCGCCACGACGAT
>CACEJY010000087.1 GCA_902559985.1 uncultured SAR116 cluster alpha proteobacterium
GGATGATTGGCATCGAGCAGCGGGCGCCAAATTCGAACATGTCGGCCAATGGATGCGGGCGTGGTATTACCCGGAAGAGAGCGAAACGATGTACGACGCGGTAAACCGCGAGGTAAAAGCAGCGCGCACCAGCGCTGGCCTTCTTGACGCGTCGACGCTTGGTAAAATTGATATTCGGGGACGCGATGCTGCTGAGTTTCTGAACCGCGTCTACACTAATTCATGGAGCAAGCTTGCCATCGGAAAATGCCGCTATGGTCTAATGCTAAAAGATGACGGCATGGTTATGGACGATGGGGTTACCACTCGGCTCGACGAAAACCATTTTCACATGACAACAACTACTGGCGGCGCAGCGAGCGTTCTGGACTGGATGGAGGAATGGCTGCAAACCGAATGGCCCGACCTTGAGGTCTATTTAACATCGGTGACTGAACAATGGTCTGTTGCAACATTATCGGGGCCAAATGCTGGCAAAATCCTTGCAGATGCGGGGATTGATATTGATTTGTCATCCGCAAATTTTCCATTTATGTCGATGAAACAGGCACATATTGGCGGGCTGCCAGCACGCATTTTTCGTATATCATTTACTGGGGAGTTGTCCTACGAGATCAATGTTGCTGCTCGTCACGGGCTCGCATTATGGACACGCCTAATGAGAGTGGGGGCGGCTCACGGCATTACACCTTACGGCACTGAGGCCATGCACGTGCTTCGCGCAGAAAAGGGCTTCATAATCGTTGGGCAAGAAACCGACGGGTCGGTTACCCCTCATGATCTTGGCATGGACTGGATGGTCTCAAAAACCAAACCTGACTTTATTGGCAAGCGCGCGCTTTCCCGTGAAAGCATGGGTTACGATAATCGGAAACAGTTGATTGGGCTTTTGTGCAGTGACCCCAAAACGGTTATACCAGAGGGGGCGCATGCGGTTATTGATCCTAACCGGCCCCTACCAATGGACATGCTTGGGCAGGTCACATCTTCCTATTTTTCACCAAATTGCGGGCGGTCAATTGCCATGGCAATGCTTAAAGGCGGTCGCGGGTTAATGGGACAAACCGTCTATTTTCCGATGCTTGATGGAACTGTCCTTGATGCGACAGTAGTTAACCCGATATTTTACGACCCGAAGGGAGCACGTATCGATGGCTAATTCATCTAAAAGCAAGCCTGTATTTTATGGTGAGACCGCACTTCCAAACAAAACTGCCACCAAAAACTCCAACCCTACTGGTGATGCTGTAGGCCTTGTCTTTCATGTTATGGAACACCTTGGCAAGCTAAACATCCGCGGTGATCACAGCCTTAAAACTGCAGTTAAGGCGGCAACGGGGTGTAATTTTCCACCTGCAGCAAACCAATTCGAAACCGCTGGTGAGCGGCACGTTGTCTGGCTTGGACCTGATGAATATCTATTGCTGTGCGAAAGTGGCAAAGAAAAGGCGCTGCACGACACGTTAACAAGCACAATCAAAACAAGCCATTTTGCTATCACTGATGTCAGTGATGCCCTTTGCACAATGTCACTAAGTGGAGCAGCGGTTCGTGATGTTCTAGCGAAAGGATGCAGCCTCGATCTTTTCCCCGCAAAATTTGGCGCTGGCAAGTGCGCGCAAACTCTTCTCTCTCACGCAGTAATAACCTTGATGGCGTTATCAGATGATGCATTTATCCTGATTTGCCGTACCAGCTTTGCACCTTATTTACATGACTGGTTGGTTGATGCCGCACTAGAATATGGCTACCAGTTCACCACATAGATAAATTGAAAAAGTCAGAAACCGCTCTAATTATTATCGTGCTGATTAAAGATTCGTCTGCTTGATCTTGAAGGAACTTCATTCTAGCCTAATAGTCAGTATCGGGCAATTCTTCCATACGCTTATCAATATAGGCACGCAGTGCTTCGTCAATTGCCGGATCCATCGCCGGGGCTTCGTAGGCAGCGAGCATCTCAACCGCCTTTTTACGGGCCCGCACAATGCTGTCAACCGCACCTTCGGATGACCATTGCTCAAATGTTGTGTTGTCCGCCATTTGCGAACGCCAGAACGCGTCCTCGAAATTAGCCTGAGTATGGGACGAACCCAGAAAATGCTGGCCAGGCCCGGTTTCCCGTAATGCGTCTAGCGCCTGCCCATTTTCAGATAAATCAATGCCATTCACCAGTTTCGGCATCATCGTTAGCTGGTCAGCATCAAGCAATAATTTGGCATAATCAGCCACCAAGCCACCCTCCATCCAGCCAGCAGAGTGAAGGACAAAATTAGTGCCACCCATCACTGTCGGTAAAATCGTGTGCGTGGACTCGTACGCGGCCTGTGCATCCGCAGTTTTTGATCCAGTTAATGACCCGCCAGACCGGAA
>CACEJY010000088.1 GCA_902559985.1 uncultured SAR116 cluster alpha proteobacterium
TCAATCAGACCAATCGGCAAATGCCGCAAAACATCAATCACATGCTGTCCAACCCGTTTTTCAAGCACCGATGCCAACTTGACACCGACACCGGCAAGGCTTGTGGTCGATGCAAAAAGCTGAAATATCTCAGCGGGGCGCTTTAGATGCACGATGCTTGTCTCCTTATCAGGCGGCGGCCGCTCAATGCCTGTAACCGACAAAATGATCGGACAGAAGCACGCTTGTGTCTAGGCATTATCGACTATATCTGTTATCTCTTGCCAGCCATTTGTTGCTGTTATTTACCAGCCAGCCGGGTTTTGAAAAGGGCTAAGCTAGACTATTTCAAGAAAACCGGTTTTCTGAAGGGAAGTCGTTTATGTCGTCGCCAGCTGCACCGCCTGTTATGCCTGAATTGTCAAACCGCGTTCGCCGTTTGATTTATCAAGCCAGTTATACCGGGATGAAGGAAACCGACCTTTTGCTTGGTCATTTTGCAAAAATGCATTTGCCGCATCTCAATGAGTCTGATTTAACCGATTTCGAGAATTTGCTTGAGGCGGGTGATCCTGCGATCTATGAATGGGTGATGGGTAATGCGCCGCTGCCCAAAGCCTATGACACTCCTGTTTTTCACTTAATTAAAGAATTCAAAAAATAATATTAATTATATGAAAAATATAAATAAAGTTGATTTAAATAATGATATTTGGGGTGCGCCGGACGGAGTAGCTTCTTTGGTGCTGTTGCAAATTGCTATGTCAGGTAAATCTTTTATTTATGTGGCGCGTGATGATGCTCGCATGACGGCAATGGGCGACAGTCTGAGGCGGTTTTCGCGCGACCTGCGCCTTCTTGAATTTCCGGCATGGGATTGTTTGCCGTTTGACCGGCTGTCACCGCAAGGCGGGCTCGTCGGACGTCGGATTGAAACACTTGCCCAGCTTGCCAGTGATGCCGGCCAGTTTGCCATTAACGCGCGAGCGCGACCAAGCATTTTGCTAACAACGGTTAATGCGATTTTGCAACGCGTGCCGCCAAAAACCTATTTTGCCGATAGCAGTCTGGTGATCACCGCGGGTCAGATAACCAAGGATTTAACGAATGGGCAAACCCTTGGGCCTACTGGGTTGGCTGATTATCTCGCTGGTCAGGCTTATTTGCGAACCGATACGGTGCGGGAAACTGGTGAATTTGCGGTTCGGGGTGGCATTTTGGACGTTTTTCCACCCGGACAAACAGCACCAGCACGACTTGATTTCTTTGGTGACGATGTTGATGCGATCCGCAACTTTGATCCGGCCACCCAGCGCACCATTGGTAAGCTTGAAAGCTTAATTTTGCGGCCAGTCGCCGAATTCATGATGAATGAGGCGACAATTGCGCAATTTCGCACCAGTTATCTGTCGCTATTTGGCGCAAAGGCCAGCCGTGATGCGCTTTATGAATCAGTATCGGCGGGGCGAAGCCATCCGGGAATTGAACATTGGTTACCGTTGTTTCACAGTAATCTGGCCTGTTTGAACGATTATTGTTTGGGTTGGCCAGTTGTGCTGGATCACGAGGGCGATGCTGCCATCACCGCACGTTATGCGCAGATTCATGATTTTCATGGGGCGCGCCTGGCGGATGGAAGTGACGATACGGCAAGCCCGTACCGGCCACTGGCACCCGAAAAGCTATATTTGTCGCAAGCTGAAACCGATCAATTATTCGAACAGGGCAGGGCTTGTCGCCTATTTGCCTTTGCTCCAAGTCAGGTTAGCAGGCAAGGTTCAGCTAAAGCTGTTCAACCTTTGGCGCAGGATGCTGGCGGGCGGGCGGCAACCCGGCTAGTCAAAGTTGAGGGCAACAGTGCAGTTCCTGAATTGGCTGCCTTTGTCACGGCTGAGCGCAGCGCCGCCAAACGCCCCATTATTGTCGCCTGCAGTTCACCCGGAGCGGCAAGCCGGTTAGCCGATCTGTTGGACGGGCGTCTTGGCGCGGGTGCCTTGCAACCACTTACCGACATTGAACGTGCTGCATCTGGCGGTTTCTATGTGATGCAATGGCCGCTTGAAACAGGGTTCCAAACCGACCATCTGGTGGTGGTTTCCGAGTCGGATATTTTTGGTCAGCGTTTATCACGGCCTCAATCAAAACGCGCCAAAGGTGATGAGTTTCTGCGCGAAGTCAGCGTTCTTGAGACAGGCGATCTGGTGGTTCATGCCGAACATGGCATTGGCCGCTATGAAGGGCTGACCATTATTAACAGCGCTGGCGGTGACCATGATTGTCTTCACCTTGTTTATTCT
>CACEJY010000089.1 GCA_902559985.1 uncultured SAR116 cluster alpha proteobacterium
TAAAGTCCTCCACTGGCTTGGCAGTGTCCAAAGCTGTTTTAAAAAGGACAGCATTAGGGATTTTGCGGCAGTCTGGTGAGTTATTCAGGTAAGGCAGGATTAACGTAGCCTCAAGTGAGGGTAGCTTTGCCACGAGATCGGACACAAGCGGCATGCGGTCTATTTTTTTGCCTGCGTAAAAATAGCCGTCACATGCCATCAATATTTTTGGCTTGATTTGGCCAAAACGGTCAACTGCCCCACTGACCCCAAAATCAGGTGAACAGCTTGAATAAACTGCACCAAGCGTCGCGGTTGCCAGCATAGTAATAACCGCTTCGGCCACATTTGGGGTAAACGCGGCAACACGGTCTCCCCTGACAACATTATTTGCTTTTAACCAGCCAGCGAGCGCCATTACTTTGCTAGCCAACTCGGCCCGACTGAGTGTTATATGTCGTCCATCTTCACCATGCGCGCTTATGGCAGGGCTATCATCTGCATTGGCGAGGATATTTTCTGCAAAATTAAGACTTGCGTCAGGAAAAAAAACCGCGCCGGGCATTTTTGTCTCATTGATCAGGCGACGTTGTCCCATTTCACCAACAATACCATGCCAATTCCACACCGACTCCCAAAAAGCTGGTATTTCGGTGACTGACCATCGCCACAAGGCCTGAAAATCACCACGCCAATCAAAGCCATGCTTAGCTTTTACAAAGGCAGCAAAATTTACGACGTTAGCGTTTTTCAATTGTTCTAAGGTAGGGTTCCATAGGCGCTTACCCATTGCCGTCGGTGATGATTTTACCGCGGAATAAGTATCTGATGCTGAGTAGATCTGGTTATTCATTTGCGAGGCTCAGTGTCATTAGTATTCTGACAAAAAAGGTGTTGCCCAGGTTAGGTTCATTGTCCGTCAGAGGCCAGCTCAAAGCTAAAAACTCCCAACATGGTTCCATCCTATAAAATTGTGCCAACAAACTAAAGCACAAAGCTTGTCTGCAAGTATTTCTAAAGCCAAGGTCCATGGACCTTTGAATGAGGTTACTGATGGCTTTTTCCCCGGGTTTGTAATTGATTATCGGGGTTTGGCCGAAGAGTCAGCGACTTATGCCTCGGTGTCAGGGCTTACTAAATTTATTTAAGGATTGCGTCATAACCCTTTTATATTCTGGAAGGCATGGATTTACAGAGTTTATGGACGCTTCAGACATAGTTATTGCAGCTCTATTACAATAGAAACAAACTTGCCTGTTCCTTTACCTGATTGAGAAAAAATATTACGTTTAGAGAATGGAGCATGAGCGTAATTTATTCCATCCAACCTACAGACGTAAGCCATTTTGGTGGGAAGCTTCGTGTCCTGATGATGAGCATAGTGAAAGCTTGCCAAGCACTGCGGATGTTATCATCGTTGGCAGCGGTTATGCAGGCCTATCAGCTGCGCTTGAACTCGTTCGAGCTGGGTTAAATGTAACCGTTGTAGAGGCCCTTGCTTTTGGAGAGGGCGCAAGTAGCCGAAGCGGCGGCGGTGTAAGTGCTGGTGTGAACATTGGCAAAGGGATTTCTGGTGGCCCGGGGCAATCAAAAAAATTTGCCAAAGACGCAGCCCTTCTAAAAGGTTTGATGCTTGAGAGTTTGTCTGCTTTTGAATTAGTTGAAAAATTAGTGAGGGAAGAGAATATCCAATGTCATTTTGAACGGCGTGGCCGCTTTATTGGTGCGATTAGCAAGCAACATTATGAAGAAATGCAGAAAAAAGCGGATTATTTAAATGAGGTTATAAAAGTTGGCGCGAGGCTAATACCGCAGGATGAACAACACAAAGAAATCGGCAGTAGTTTTTATCATGGGGGAATGGTGATTGAGAAAGCGGCTAAATTGCATCCATCCCTTTTTCACCGTGGGCTCCTAAATGCATGTCATAAAGCAGGTGTTAAGTTGTGTTCACGCACAAAGGTCCAGAAAATAGAGCGCTCACGGGGCAAATTCAAAATTAATACGGAAAATGGTGAAAGCAAAGCTGAACATGTAATTATCGCAACGAATGGTTACACCGGTGACTTTTCACCCGGTTTGCGCAAACATATTATTCCAATATCTAGTCAGATTATTGTCACTGAAAACTTGCCCCAAGAAATAGCTGCCGAACTTATTCCAAATGGACGTACAATTTCAGAGAGCAGTAGAATAACAAGCTACTATCGTTTGTTGCCCGGTGACCGTCGAGTAATGTACGGGGGTCGTGCTCGCTTCAATTCTATACACCCTGATTACAGCGCTAAGC
>CACEJY010000090.1 GCA_902559985.1 uncultured SAR116 cluster alpha proteobacterium
AGTGATGTGCTTCATAGCTGATGGCAAATCGGGTGCCTGCGATCGTTATTCAAATGAAAATGGCCAGCTTTTGCGCCTAGATCCATTGTTAGTTATGCAGCGCCGTGTTGATGAAGGTGGCGAACTGGTCCGATTTCTTGATGGTGCGGATGACTGGGATGGGGAACTCATTGCCCCGCAAGATGCGTTTGTTACGGCTATTGGTGCTGGTACCACCTATCCAGATTACAAACCAGCCCCCTTTATTGTAGGTAGCGTTGTTGACGGTGTTGATATGGTAACCGTGGTATCCGAGGGTATTTTCAGCTATTGCGGCGCCAAAATAAAAATTGATACAGACCGCCATATTGGACCTGAACGTGCTCTTGTAAGGGTTGATGGGGAGCCTGTTGGGCATGTAACAACCGGCGAGTACGGCTCGCAGATGCTGTCCCTCGGTGGGGTCCACCATCTTACTGGAGGTGGCAAAAAAGAAGGGCGAGTGACCTGTGCCACTTTGCTGGCATTGTGCAATGGAGATGCGGTTGACATGCAGGTTGATGACGGATCCAGTCTTGTTCTTCAGGCTGGCAGGCCGCCGGTGATTAACAATGTTGTTGAGTCACGTATGCGTGTTGGCTGTGGTTCGGCAACAGTGGGAATGTTCGCGGCCCAATGGCATGGCCTTGTTGATGAGGTGGTGATTGTTGATGACCATATTACAGGTGTAATGTCCGAACATCAGGCTGGTAAAGTCATCGGCTGGGAACCAAGCGGAATAAAGATTATTGGCCGCCGTTCAACTCCTGGTCGTTACTTTCAGGTGGCGGAGCCTGGCACGGGGTGGGGTGGAACTAACCTAACCGATCCTCTGACTATTCTTGGACCGTTTGATCCAAAAATTGCTACTCCCGGCCAGTCATTGTTGATGGTTTCAACTACCGGCGAACAATTTGCCTATTACGAGTTGGATGATGATCTGTTGCCGGTGGCAAAAAAAATGCCGAAACGCCTCCAACCCTCAATCCAACGGATTGAAGAAAATTGTGAGCCTGCACTAACCTCGATCAATTTTATAGGTGGAGCTGGCGGTTCGCTCCGAGCTGGCGTGACAGAAAATCCGGTCATGTTAACACGGTCAGTTAAGAATGCGCTGACCCGCGTGACTTGTGGCGGCGCGCCTGCCTATATCTGGCCCGGTGGCGGTATCACGGTAATGGTGGACGTTACCAATCTTCCAGAAAATGCTTTTGGCTATGTACCCACCCCGGCGTTAGTTGCCCCGATTGAATTTACCATGCGGAAAAGTGATTATATGGCACTGGGTGGGCATCTTGATCATGTGATCTCGATTGATGATGTGTTGGCTGGCAAAATCGGTCCGCAAAATGATCATAAGCTTGCGGGTAAGAAGCGCGTTGCACAGCAACCTCAAAATCCATGGCCAGTCGGGCATTAGGGCATGCCGCAGGCCAAAACTCAACCAGATAATCTTTTTCTAGATTTGACAAATTTGCCACTGGTGGCCGGTGTGCCTTTACGAATGCCGGGCGGAGCCGTGGCAAATTGGCTTGATCAACGATTACATTTACAGCACGGGCCGATTGATCTGATTATTAGTGCTGATGGCGCAACAGATGTCGTGATTAATGCTTTTGCGCGGGCCGCTGATGCTTTTGACGGTCTTCTTGCGACCCTTGTCGAGGAATTGCCAATATTGCGTGCGCCGGCAAACGCGTCCCTGCCGCCAGATTTAGAAGGTCTGGTTGCGAAACGCATGGATGAGGCTATTCGTCCGCATCTGCACCGTTATGAAAGCGGTGATTTTATTACCCCAATGGTAGCAGTTGCCGGCAGCGTAGCCGATTATATTCTTTATGCCATGGGCGGTGGCCTCGATCGTGCTATCGTAAATAATGGTGGAGATATTGCATTCCATCTCAGCAAGGGAACCTTTTTTGATATTGGTATCGCTGATGATCGGGATGTGCATTTCAGCAACTTTACCAAAAAAGCGAGCGGAAAACTCGTAGGCAATATGCCACTAAAAGGCCAAATCAGGCTTGGCCATGACGATAAAATTGGTGGTGTCGCCACGAGCGGGTGGCGCGGTCGTAGTCACTCACTTGGCATTGCGGACTCGGTGACTGTGTTAGCGAAGACTGCAGCAGATGCAGACGTGGCCGCTACGTTGATTGCCAACGCAATTTCCGTATCTTCACCAGCTATATCGCGCCAGCCGGCTAAAGAGCTGGCTCCCGAT
>CACEJY010000091.1 GCA_902559985.1 uncultured SAR116 cluster alpha proteobacterium
TGACCTCCAAGATACGCATCAACAACGCGCGGATCATTTTGTAATTTTTCTGGTTTACCATCAGCCAACATCTTACCATTAGACAAACAATAAATGTGCGATGCTAAGTTCATTATAACGCGCATGTTATGTTCAATCACGCAAAGTGTTATTCCTAACTCCTCATTGGCTCGCTGAAGCCTATTAATCAAACCGTTGATCAGGGTTGGGTTGATGCCAGCTGTGGGCTCATCAAGCAACAATACCTTAGGCTCATTCATCAGTGCCATTGCAAATTCGAGGAGCTTTTGCTGCCCAAAGGAAAGATCGCCAGATATCAAATTTCTCTTTGAGTAAAGCCCCACAAACTCAAGAAGGTGTTCGGCACGCTCGCGGATTTCTCCCTTACGACTGGCAAACATTGTCGAGTTTGAACCAGGGCGCTGCGATACCGAGATCTGCATGTTGTCAACGCAATCCATTTTAGTATAAATGCGGGTTTGTTGAAACGTTCTCAACATCCCTAACCTAGCAATATCACCCACACGAAGGTGGGATATTTCCTGACCCTCAAATTTTATCGAGCCAGTGTCAATTGGGTGATATCCAACGATCGAGTTAAACAGTGTACTTTTCCCACAGCCATTCGGCCCAATAATACCAGTGATCGAACCCTTTCTGACAGCCATAGTTATGTCAACATTCGCTTTTACACCGCCAAAGGATTTTGAAACTTTTTTGACTTCGATAACATTTTGAGCCATCACGCTTCTCCCCTACTGGCCGATGTGGACTCGTCAACAGCTATACCAAATCGCTCTGGATACTTGGCTTGTAACCAACCCATAATTCCCTGCTGGAAGTATACAATATTGACAATGAGAATGAGGCCGAGAACAACCCATTGCAGACCAAGGAGGTAAGTCCATGTTGCTTCTTTGACCACATGGAACAATATGGCACCAAGAACAGGCCCCCACAGCGTGCCTTTGCCTCCAAGCAACGACATCGCAACCATAAATATACCAAAAGTCGCTACAGGAAACGCAACCTCAAGTGGCTCAATGTATCCGACCATGTTCCCGAACACGGCACCAGTGCAACCCATAAAGAAAGCCGCAATTGCCCACCCAACCTGTTTGTAACGTAACGTTGGAATACCCATGGCCTCGGCCTTGTCTTCATCATCTCGAATAGCGTTCGCTGCTAATCCAAATTGGGTTTTAAACAGCCATCGGATTACAAAATGTGCGAGCACCGCGATGATAAAGCAAAGTACGTAGAAAAAGGCGGATCGATATTCAATTGGCAACGGTAAAAACGGCATCGCGATACCGGCTCCGGCTCCAATAACCTCAATTGTTCCAGCAATTTCTCGAGCTGCTACCGCAACGCCAAGTGTGCCAATCGCAAAATATGGACCTCTCAGTCCAAAGACCGCGAGGCCCAACAATAAGGACAATACTGAGCAAGCCACCCCTCCAAAGAAAACACCAAGGGCTAAACCAGTATAATATTGCGATTCAGTGAACACTGGCTTGATTGCACCATATGAGGCTGTGAAGGCACCAAGGTCATAAAACATAGACACTTGAATGGATGCCGAGACGTACATACCAACACCGAAAAATGTAATATTTCCCAGTGAATTGTAGCCCATTTGGCCACCAGTGATGTCCCAAGTGGTTGCCATTATCACCATAATCCACAATACAGCGAATTGCATAATGTAGTCTGGAAAAGCGATTGGTCCTAGGATGCCAAAAACAGCCAGGCCCATATATATTAGTTTTTCATTCATCTTAACGAACCACCTGTCTTTGCCGGCGCATCTGAACTTGTCGCCATGATAGAACACCAATCAACACGAATACGGCAGCGGCAATCTGCCACTCTGCGCCAGCAATAATGCCTGCGTACTGTTCAACCCATCCAAGGATAAAGCTCATGGTAATCACGCCGGGCAGATTCCCAAGTCCTGCAGCGGTTACAATTGCAAAGGTACGGAGCGAATATACTATCCCATAAAATGGTTGCAACACCCAGATCATTGACACCAAAACACCAGCAATCCCGCAAATGGCAGAGTTCAAAGCAAACGTAAACATGTAAACTTTGTTTGTATCAATACCTAAAACACGTGCTGCCCTGGCGTCTTGGGCAGTGGCACGAATAGCCTGTCCCATGCGTGACCTGGTCATGAAAATCACAATAGCAGTGGCAAAAACGGCGGCTAACGCCAAAGAAACAATT
>CACEJY010000092.1 GCA_902559985.1 uncultured SAR116 cluster alpha proteobacterium
GTAATGTTATCAAGCGCCGACCATCACCTTTTCACTTTTGACGAGGAGGCCAGAGCAATGTCTTCAAACAAAATTAAAGCCTGGTTACTGAAGCTCGGGCTTTTTGGCTTTTTGTTTTTCCTAGTTAAAGGATTGCTTTGGATCGCTGTGCTTTGGTTTGGTGTCAGTCTTTTTTAGAGCCTCGCGCAGCTTATTCAATCATTGATCTGACTTTTTGGTATGAGGTTTTTTATAAAATACGTATCTAATTCCAGCTTGCAAAACAAATGCTGGTATCAGTGCAAAAAAAAGCGGGTAAGTCCATTTACGTTCATGCCCAAGGTGATCGTGATCTAAGCCGACAGTAAACAAGATTACTGATCCGGCTATCGCTATTGATAAGAGCAAAAGGGTCAAAACGCGATACGTTTTTTTCATCAGCTTACTTGAACAGCAATGTAAATGCATAATCCAATGATCAGCAATTTTCCATAGTCTAGGTCAAACGCTGTGCCCTCACCGAACTTTTTTTCAAAGGCGTTCTTCTTTGGCTCCTTGGCCATGACTATCTCTCCATTCAGGTGTCGAATATGTTGGCATGTTCGGCTTGTCTATTACTTAATTTAACAAGTGATTTGCATAATCCTAATCTTAGAATTATGCAATAGGCGATGAAAATGTATCGCACTTACCATTCTGTCACTGCTTCAAAAAAGCCCATCAGCTTTGAAACTGATGGGCTTAGCGCAATTGTAGTCTTATTTGTTCTGCAAATGCTATGCCAGCAAATTGACCTGCAGCTGAATCAAACTACCAGTTTTTCGTGGTCATTATTTTAGATTATCAATTCTGCATAGCTCGAAGTCATTTGCCACGGTAACGATTTTTTATCTCTGATCGCTTTAAACGCATTTTTGGGGTTGTACGCTGGAAAAACCGTGCTAAAACCGCTCAAGGTAACGCCTTTGATTAAGGGGGTGTAGCTCAGTTGGTTAGAGCGCCGGCCTGTCACGCCGGAGGCCGCGGGTTCGAGTCCCGTCACTCCCGCCACTTACAATCTAGCATAGTTTCAAAAACAAGCCCTCGGCCTTTAATGGCTGGGGGCTGTTTTTTGCGTTTGTCCCAGTTTTGTCCTAGTTTTTCTTGAAGTTATGGTTTTGTTGTGTATCTGTACTCACCGTCTTTGAAAATTCTAATTTGGTCCAAGGTTCCGTCTTCAAGGTAGAGTTGTTCTTTGGATTTTGTACCGTTTTCGTAGTTACTCATTTGTTTTAATGATCCGTCGTTGTAATAAAATTGCACTTTCGACAAAGCCCCATCCTTATAGCTGTTGATTTGTTCTAACGTTCCATCTTTAAAATAAAATTGTATTTTTGATAAGGTTCCATACTTATATTTTTCAATTCGTTTCAACGTTCCATCTTCATGGTAAAGTTCCACTCTAGATAAAACTCCCTCTTTATAATCATCAAGGTGATCAAGAGTTCCGTTTCCACGATAAAATTCTACCTTAGACAGAATTCCACCTTTGTAATTATCAATCTGATCAAGATTTCCATTTTCAAGATAAAATTCTGCTTTGGATAATCTTCCGCCGTGATAACTCTCAGTTTGTTTTAAAGTACCGTTTTCATGGTAAAGTTCTATTTTTGATATATTTCCATCTTCATAAATTTTAGTTTTCTGTAAAGTTCCGTCCTCTAGATATATTTTTTTGTCACCATCAATAGGAAATCCACACCCTGTTAAAAACGAAACTATTATAATGGTGGTTGTTAGAACTAAAAAAGTTGGCAGTTTAGTTTTTACAAAGCTCATCATTCAAAGCCCCCTTTGGCTGTTTTTTATTTAAGCGTTTTTAGCCCGTTCAACTTCCATTTAGCGCTTGGCTTTTTCCTCTGCTTCACTCAAAAATCTTACAAAAGTGACGGGATCAGCCCTTGAACTCAAACGTTCAACTATTGGACAAACTTAAAGCATTAGTTAACATATAGTTCAAAAACTGTGGAGGGGAGATATGGAGGCACTTTCAGCGTCGGACGTAGCGGGTTTGTCACTCGAGGAAATTTCTCAAATATCGGCTGCCGACATTTCTAGTTTATCACCAGAAGCAATGGCGGGTTTTACTGCTGAAGGAATGGCAGCTTTACCACCTGACACCT
>CACEJY010000093.1 GCA_902559985.1 uncultured SAR116 cluster alpha proteobacterium
GATGATTTAAAGAGAAAAAAAGCGCCAAACAGCACTAATGGACCGGATATTAAAACATGAAAATAGGAAACATCAGTTACTGAACCGAGCATCCAAAAAACTATTTCATTGACGGCAAAAGGGTTGTCAGAAAGACTTAATACTAAAGTTGTTAATGATCCAGCTAATGCCGAGATACCGACGCCAATAAGTATTACACTATGTTTGCTATCTGTGTTTTGAGTGAGGTGGATTAGCGTCCAACACGCCGCCATTGAGAAAACAAGAGCAAAGATAGGCGTATAAATAATCCCATAAGTGCTTACCCCAATTCCAATAGAACATACAGCTCCCAATGCTGCCGCCGAACTTATTCCGACAACGCTTGGTTCAGCGAGTGGATTGCGTAGGTAACCTTGCAGTGCTGCGCCGGTTAAACCAAGCCCTGAACCTACAATCAAACACATTAGGGTTCGAGGTAATCTTAGTTCCCAAAGAATTATAGTATCTGCAGTTTTGTTTTGAGATAACCAGTCAAAAAAAGCAGGAAGAAAATCAATTTCAACATGGCCAATTTTTAGAGAAAAATAGGATAAAAGGATCAGTGTGAACCCCGTCAGTACTTTTGATGCTCTACTTTCCAGCATTTTTTTTCCTCAAAATTTCTGAGTGCTTTTTACCAAGTTGAGCTATTAGATTAACTGCAGACGGGCTGCCGCATGACCATTGTTTTTGATCGACATGAATGATTGAAGTTTGATCACTCAATTTATAAATGGCGTTGTTATAACGGGAATTTTTTCCATTTTTTGAACTGATTTCATTTTTATCCAACAGCAGTAATTGGGGCTCAGCTTTTATAATAAATTCGGAAGACAAAAATCCAGCTTGAGGATTTTCACTCATCTGGGAAGGCCTGCTAAACCCAGACCTGCGAAGGATATCACTTATCAATGAGTGTTGCCCATTGACATATTTGTTTGCCGAGTATTGAAGTGCCTCTAGTGTTACTTTATTTTCAGACCTATGCTTAATTAAATGAATTGTTTTGATTATTTCTGCTGCCTTTGTTGACGCGCCTAATAACTCTCCAAGATAACTTAAATTGTTCTCCACATCTTTTATAGATTGCGCATAGTTTACCATTTTAACGTCTACATCCAATTTGCTTAGGGCTAGGCGTGTTTTGGGCGAAGAAAAGTTGGAAGCTAGAACCAATGATGGATTGAGAGCGTAAATTGCTTCGGCGTTGAAAGTCACTTTTTGTAGGCTCTTAACCTCATCGGCGATCAATGAATAGCGAGGATCCCCCGCCACGGACGAGACTGCTACAACATCTTTAGTTCCTATCAGGGCAATCAAAAGCGTATCAATGCAAAGGTTTGTAGACACAATACGGTTATCAATCATTTTTTCTTTAGCGCTAGGTGACTGGTTAGCAAGGAAAATGGCCAGAATAAAAACTAAAACCGTTCTGGAGCTTTTTCTGCGATTGATTGAGACGTTCATCTTTTCTTACATTTCTGAGTTATTTTTTAATTTTTTTTCAATCTTTTACCACACCTTTTTAGCTGTTAAGTATACTGTGCGTCCCGGATTTCTGTAGCCCCAAACGTCTGAATTGTTGACATCAAACAAATTTGAAATTCCCGAGTAGATTGCAATTCCCTCAAGTTGCCAACCAATGTTAAGGCTCGTCACGGTATAGTCTGGCATTTTCCTTTGTGACCAGTTGGTGGGGTAGGCGTCATAATTATCAGCTACGTTTTTAATATTGATTTCAACATACTGTTTTTTAGTTCGAAAACTTCGTCTAACTCTCATAAAAAACTCATGCCTCGGGCGTCGAGACTCTATGTTTTTATTCGCATCTCGAGAAATTACGTAAGTATAGTTTGAATGTAATTCTAATTTTTCACGGAGCTTAACACTCAAGTCAAATTCAGTTCCATGCCGGCTACTTTTGCCAGTAGAGTTTGTTGGAAAATAGGTAGGCCATGGCCCTGCAGTGATTTCACCTGTCAGTGTTTCTTTGAAAACTATAAGTTTCGTTTGACCCTTTTGGTCTAAAAAATTTCGTTGTAAACCAATAGAATAACTCACGTTTTTTTCTGGCTTTATATTGGGGTTTCCTTGCGAACCGAAACAGG